>NZ_JARVSW010000027.1:0-99011 GCF_030208985.1 Pseudomonas sp. MEJ108 | reverse complement strand
GCCTGTTTTTAACGAAGCATCACCGAGCGCAGCCACTTTTCGTACAGAGCCTAGGCATGACCTGCATCAGGCTGGCTTATCTGTAAGATTAGTAGACCTGCGAAGAGATTTATTGGGCCCGATCACCGGTCGCATCCTGCATGTCGGATGCGTTCTGGGCCACGGGGAGTCTGCGCCAGGTCAGGCGTTCACGGCCGACTTTTTGCCGAGCTTTTAAACAAGCGTTGAGTGGCTGTCTGGTGTGCCGCCGGTTAACAATTCTTCAACAATTGGCGACTTATACTTCGCCAGACCGATTCGCTTCTTTGCTTGCCCCCCCGTCAACCGGGTACCTACCTTGATGACTTCTCGTGTGCTTTCACCGTTGCTGTTGTTGCTGGGTGCAATGCTGTTTTTCCTCGCGTTGGGCAATCACCAATTACAAAACTCGACAGAACCCCGCGTGGCGGGCATTGCCATGGAAATGCACCTGAGTGGCAACTGGGTCACTCCGAAACTGAACGATCAACCGTTCCTGGAAAAGCCGCCGATGAGTGTCTGGCTCGACGCTGCGTCCATCGGGGCGTTCGGTGCGACTCCCTGGACGGTCAGGCTCGCGTCCGCCTGTGCGGGGCTGTTCAGCGTGTTGCTGCTGTACAGCATGCTGCGTCGCTTCGGGCGACCTGCCTCCGTGGCGTGGGTGGCTGCATTCATGCTCGCGACCCAGGCCAGCTTCTGGAGCAATTCGCGGCAGGTGGGCGAGGACGCGTTGCTGGCGCTGGGTGTGAGCATGGCGCTACTGGGGTTCTTTCACGCCAGTCAGCGTCTGCGCAGCGACGGATCTTCTGCAGGGGCTTGGTTGCTCTTCGTAGTAGGGATCGCGCTGGCAACCCTGAGCAAGGGTGTGCTGGGCCTCGCGATGCCGGGTGTGGTCATTTTCGCCTGGCTGGTGTGCGAGTCGGTGCAGAGCAAACGCATTGTTCCCGTCCACTGGCTACGCCCGGCGATGTTCACCGTCCTGGCTTTGGTGCCTTTGCTGGTATGGCTGTGCTTTCTATACGGGCAGGGCGGTACGCAGTCGTTGAAGGACGTGCTCTGGACCAACAGTGTCGGACGCTTTAGTGGTTCGTTCGAAGAGGCAGGGCATTACGAGCCCGTGCATTATTACCTGAGCAAACTGCCTGAAGCGTTTTTGCCGTGGAATGTGCTCGTCTATCTGGGGCTGTGGCATTTCCGTAAACAGCTGCTGGCCAATCGTTACCTGCTGTTTTTCAGCCTGTGGCTGATCGCGCAGTTCCTGCTATTGTCGCTGGCCTCGAGTAAACGCATGGTTTATCTGATGTCACTGGCCCCGGCGGCGGCAGTCATCGCGGCGGAATATGCCTTTGTGTTGGGCGAGCGCATCAAGGCACGCTCGCAAGGCTCTGCATCTGCAGCGTTTGTGCTACGAAACCGACGGGCGATGACGGTTGCCGGGGTTGTATTGATCGTGACGGGGTATCTCGGCGCAGCCCTATGGCTGGAACCGCGAGCGGACCGGCAGTTGTCGTTCCTGCCGCTGACCGACAAGGTTCATGCTCTGCAGGTCCAGGGACGGCATGTTGTTTTGTTTCAGCCCAGTGAGCGGCTGGCAGGGGCCAGCGTGTTCTACAGCCAGAGCTTGCTGGACACGTTCACGTCCAGTGCTGAATTGAGCACCTTTCTGACCCGTGCCGACGGCAATGTGGCGCTAATGGAACGCCTGCAGCCTCCCGAACCACCCTTGCGAATGGTCGACAGCGTCAAGGTTGGCGAGCGTATCTACTATTTCGTCACTCAGGCTCCAGCGACTGTCGGCAACTGACGGCCACCGGAGCAGGGCCGTTACACAACCTGGCTGCTGACAAGCGGATTACAGGCCGTCCACTGTTTTTGCGGGATTGGCAGATCGCATGACTCGCCACGCCCGATGGGGAAGTAGTGGAAGCCGCGTTTTGCCAGTCGTTCGGTGTCGTACAGATTGCGCCCGTCGAAGATGACCGGTGCGTTCAGCCGCTGCTGGATCAACTCGAAATCCGGAGCTTTGAACTGTTGCCATTCGGTGCAGACGATCAATGCATCGGCTTCATTGAGCGCCGACTCTGGCGTGCCCATGAGCATCAGGTCCTTGCGATGGCCATAAATACGCTGGGTTTCCTGCATGGCCTCGGGGTCGAACGCCCGCACGCTGGCGCCAGCCTCCCACAACGCTTCCATGAGCACGCGGCTGGGGGCATCGCGCATGTCGTCGGTGTTGGGTTTGAACGCCAGCCCCCACAGGGCAAAGGTCTTGCCGCGCAGGTCGCCCTGATAGAACGCGTTGACCCGCTCGAAGAGTTTGTTCTTCTGCCGTTCGTTGATCGCCTCGACCACCGACAGCAGATCGTTGGAGCAATGGGCCTCCCGGGCGCTGTGAA
Source organism: Pseudomonas sp. MEJ108 (assembly GCF_030208985.1). Taxonomy (NCBI): domain Bacteria; kingdom Pseudomonadati; phylum Pseudomonadota; class Gammaproteobacteria; order Pseudomonadales; family Pseudomonadaceae; genus Pseudomonas; species Pseudomonas sp. MEJ108. The sequence continues at coordinate 96,597 of NZ_JARVSW010000027.1, read as the reverse complement.
TCAACGCACGGATGTCTTTGCCAAAACACGAACCGCCGTAACCGCAACCGGGGTAGATGAAGTCGTAACCGATGCGTGAGTCGGCGCCAATGCCCAACCGCACCGACTCGACGTCCGCGCCCAGATGCTCGGCCAGTTCGGCGATCTGGTTGATGAAGCTGATCTTGGTTGCCAGCATGCAGTTGGCGGCGTACTTGGTCAGTTCGGCGCTGCGCAGGTCCATGAACATGATCCGCTCATGATTGCGGTTGAACGGTGCATACAGCTCGCGCATGACGTTGCGCACCGCTTCATTTTCGCAGCCGATGACGATACGGTCCGGGCGCCGGCAATCGTTGACCGCCGAGCCCTCCTTGAGAAATTCCGGATTGGAGACGATATCGAACTGCAACAGCCGGCCGGCCTGACGCAGCGCCTTGTCGATATGGCCGCGCAAGGCGTCGCCACTGCCGACCGGCACGGTGGACTTCTCGACGATGATCAGCGGTTCGCGTCGATGCCGGGCGACGGCTTCGCCCACCGCGAAAAAGCCGCTCAGGTCGGCGGAGCCATTGGCTCGGGACGGCGTGCCTACCGCAATGAACAGGACCTCGGCATGTTCCACTGCCAGCTGCTCGTCGGTGGTGAAGCACAGACGCTGCTGGTCGAGGTTTTCACGTACCAGATTGGCCAGGCCAGGCTCGTAGATATGCACCTGGCCCTGACGCAACTGGTCGATTTTGGCCTGATCGATGTCCATGCAGACCACATCGTGGCCGACTTCGGCGAGCACGGTCGCTTGTACCAGGCCGACATATCCGCTACCGAAAACGCTGATTTTCATGGGAAAGATCCTGAGGTGATGGCCGGGGAATGCGCCGGAGGTTGATGGTCAAGACACCTGCCACGATCAGGCTGACACCCACAGTTTTCGATACCGTGAACGTCTCGTGGAAAAATGGCAGCGCTGCGGCGAGCGTATAAACCAGCGCGTAGCTGATACTGAGCAGCGAATAGGCACGGCTCAGGGGCAAGACCCGAAGGGCCAGTAGCCAGAAAAGCATGGAGAGCGCGTAGGTGGTGATCGAGGCGCAGACGACCCTCAGGGCGCTGAGATCAAGCTGCGCATGTTCCTGCATTTCGAGCCATTGAACGGGCGAGGGCAGGCGGCTCATGCTCCAGCGCATGCCCAGTTGCGCCGCGCTGACCAGCGCCACACTGGCCATGGCGCACAGGGTTGCCCGGCGGTGGGTCACGCCTGGCGTCCCAGCTGAAATACCCCGACAAGAATCAGCGCAATACCCAGCCAGTGCCGTACGTCAACCGGCTCGTTGAACACATAGCGACCTGCCAGCGTGATCAGCACGAAGTTAACACCCAGCATCGGATACGCGATGCCGACGTCCAGGCGTTGCAACACCAGCAGCCATATCAGCAGGCCGGACCCAAGGCAGGCCAGCGCCAGCCATAGCGAGCGCAGCGCTGCAAACACGCCGGGAAATGCGCCACGCCAGCCTTGTACCGCGTACTTCTGCGCGATCTGGCCCAGGCAGGTCAGCAGGCATGCGCTTGCCAGCATCAGCCAGGTCACGATGCGGATTTCTCGTAAACGAGGATGGCCAGGTTGCCTTCGTCATAGCGCTGACCATCCTTGGGAAGACTTTCGAGCTCTTTCAGTTCCTCATCGCTCTTGCCACGCATGATGACGCCGACCCGGCCTTGGCTGCGGGCGTTCTTCATCCAGGCATCGATGTCCTGCAGGCGGACTTCACGGCCCTGCACATCCGGGTAGCCCAGGCCGTATTCCAGCTCGCCCCAGGTGTTGAACAGTGCAACATCAGGTCGTTTCAGGCGCCACGCCAATGCCGAGGCAGCGCCCAGATCGTTGCTCAGCAACTGCGTGCAGCCCGCCAGTTCGGCTTGGTGCCTGACCACGAACGGGTCGGGAGTCTTGTTGTTGATCACATCGTTTGGCAGTGCTGCGGGCAGCAATGCGATCAGCAACCAGCTGCCCAGTGCCGGCGTGGCCCAGAATGTCAGCGGGCGCAAGCCTTGCAGGGCGTTGGCGAGTGTCCATCCGAGAAGCACGATGACCGCCAGTGACAAATGCATCGGTTCGTTTTCGTAGACGGGCTGCTTGAGTTGCAGGTAGATCAACGCCACAAGCCCAAGAAAAGTGACGGTCGCGTTGAATATTCCGTTCGTGCGCAACGCTGTGCTGTGGCCTCGATCGAGGCGCTCGACCAGAGTGTTGGCCATCAGCAGCGCCAACGGCAGCAGGCACGGCAGTATGTAGGTCGGCAATTTGCCTTTGCTCAGGCTCAGAAACGCCAGTGGCAGCAGCAGCCACAGCAGCAAAAAGGCAATGTCAGGGCGGTTTTTTTCCTGCCATGCCTGTTGCAGTGTTGCCGGCAGCAGCAGTGCCCACGGCACACAGGCCGCCACCAGCAGCGGCATATAGAACCACCAGGGCTGGGCATGCTGCGCATTGTCCCCGGCAAAGCGGCGAATATGCTCGTGCCAGAAGAAGTAACGCCAGTAGTCGGGCTCTTGCTGGTGGATCGCCAGTGCCCACGGCAGGCAGACGGCGATGGCAATCAATACCGCGAGCGGGCCGAATCTGAGCAACTCGGCCAGGCGTCGCTGGCACAGCATGTAGGGCAGGGCGATGATGACGGGCAGTGCCCAGGCGAGAAAGCCCTTGGTCATGAACCCTATCCCGCAGGCCACGCCGACTAACGCCCATGCCGCCAGACGCGCCCGACCGACGCTGTGCACGGCGTACCAGAATGCCAGCAGTGTCACGTTGGTCCAGAAGGTGAATTGCGGATCAAGATTGGCGTAACCCGCCTGGCCGGCGACAAAGCCGAAGCTCATGAACAGCAAGGCGCTGGCGAACTGCTTGCGCGGGTCGTTCCAGATCTTGCCGGCCAGCAGATAGGCCAGCAGCACGCTCAAGCCGCTGGCCAGTGCCGAGGCAATGCGCACGCCGAACAGGTTCTCGCCAAAGACCTGCTGCCCGAGTGCAATCAGCCAGTAACCGGCCGCCGGTTTTTCGAAGTAACGCAGCCCCATGAAGTGCGGCGCAATCCAGTTGCCGCTGTAGAGCATTTCCTGGCTGATCTGCGCATAGCGGGTTTCATCGGGAATCCACAGGCCGTGAAAGCCCAGCGGCAGCAGATAAGCCAGCACGAACGCCAATAACAGCAGCGCAAGATGACGATGCCTGACGTGTATCACTGCTGCACCCCCAGCCAGCCTTCGCGGCCGGGCAGGTGGCCGCGAACGATATGCCCGGAAGGCAACCGTTCGATAGCATCGGGCAGCAGATGGCCCAACGGCGCGAAGTGGATGCCCTGGGTATTGGCCCGCTTTAACAGTTGCCTGAAACCGTCGGCCATGATGATCCCTTCCACTTCGGCATGAAGGGTGTAGACATTGAGCTGTCGTGCAGCGAAGCGGCCGAGAATGTAGTCGTTGAACGCATCCGGCTTGAGGTGCGGGCCGATTACTTCATCGAAGGTCGGCAAGTCCACCGGAATCTGAGCGGTACCGAGGCTGCCGTCGGCCAGCAATGGGCGAAACAGGCTGGCGCCGCGGCAGTCACTGTTGTAACGAAAGCCAAACGCCTCTTTGGCCTGCACGACGCGCTGGTCGGCGCGCCAGCCTGCCGCCGCAGAGCAGACCACCGGGTGGCCGAGGATGTCGCTCAGGCAATCGACGCCGCGGTGTATCTGGGCGGTCAACTGTCTGTCGCTCCAGTGTCCGGCATTGGCTTGCCAGCCATGATGATCCCAGGCATGCAGGCCGATTTCGTGACCGGCATCCAGCGCGCGACGCATCAGCGGGCCGAGGTCCCGGCCGATCGGTTTGCCCGGCCATGCGGTGCCGGCCAGCAGAATATCCCAGCCATACAGGCTCGCCGCGTTGGAGCGAAGCATCTTCCAGAAGAACGTGGGCCTTACCAGGCGCCACAGATGGCGCCCCATGTTGTCGGGGCCGACACTGAAAAAGAAGGTCGCCTTGACCTGCGCTTCGTCGAGTATGTCCAGCAGCCGGGGCACGCCCTCACGGGTGCCCCGGTAAGTGTCGACATCGATTCTCAGGCCTGCCTGCATCAGCACTGATCCGCTTTTTCAGCCATGGCTTCGCGCAGGAAGAAATCCAGGGTTTTGCCGATGGTTTCGCTCAGCTCGATACCCGGCGTCCAGCCAATCAGCTTTTTGGCGTTGTCGATGCTCGGCGTGCGATGGCTGACATCCTGATAGCCCTTGCCATAGAAGGACTCGCTTTCGACTTCACGAAAGCCCGCGAAAGGCGGGAAATGGCCGCGCAACGGATGGGCTTCGAACTGGCGAAGCAGCTCTTCACCCAATTGACGGATGCTGGCTTCGTTGTCGGGGTTGCCGATGTTGATGATCTGTCCGTTACAGCGCCCATCGCGGTTTTCGATGATCCGCGCCAGCGCTTCGATGCCGTCGACGACATCGGTGAAACAGCGCTTCTGGGCGCCGCCGTCCACCAGGCGAATGGGCGTGCCTTCGACCAGGTGCAGGATCAGTTGGGTGATGGCCCGCGAACTGCCAATGCGCGCCGAATCCAGGCGGTCCAGACGCGGTCCCATCCAGTTGAACGGGCGAAACAGGGTGAATTGCAGGCCTTTCTGGCCATAGGCCCAGATCACCCGGTCCAGCAGTTGCTTGGACACCGAGTAGATCCAGCGCTGCTTGTTGATCGGGCCAACGATCAGGTTGGAGGTGTCCTCGTTGAAGTTTGCGTCCTGGCACATGCCATAGACTTCGGACGTGGACGGGAAAATCACACGCTTGTTGTACTTGACGCAGTAGCGGACGATCTTCAGGTTCTCTTCGAAATCCAGCTCGAAGACCCGCAGTGGATTGCGCGTGTATTCAATCGGCGTGGCGATAGCCACCAGCGGCAGCACAACATCGCACTTTTTGATGTGGTATTCGATCCACTCGGTGTGGATGCTGATGTCACCTTCGATGAAGTGAAAGTTCGGCTTGGCGCGCAAGCGCTCGATAGCGTCCGAGCCGATATCCATGCCGTAGATTTCGTAACGGTCATCCTGCAACAGACGCTCTGACAGGTGGTTGCCGATGAAACCGTTGACGCCGAGGATCAACACGCGGGTACGACGAACCGACCGGCGCTTTGCCTTATCGAGCATTTGCGAGCCTGCTACCAGCCCGAATTCGCGTGCCAGTTGCTCACCACTGAGGTACAAGCCGTTGTCACCGCGTTGCCCTGCGGTGATGACCAGCGAACCCTCGCCACAGGCGATACGCAACGGCTCGTGACTGATGACCGTGCCCGGCGCCTCGCCATTGCTGCTTGTGTCCACGCTGGCAGCCCAGACGATCAGCTTGTTGTCGCCGACCGGGCAAAACGCGCCAGGGTAGGGCTGTGTTACCGCGCGGATCAGGTTATAGAGCTGAGTGGCTGGCAGCGACCAGTCGATCAAGCCGTCGGCCGGGGTGCGCCGACCGAAATACGTCGCACGGGATTCATCCTGGGGCGTCGCTGGCAGTTGCCCTTGCGCCGCCAGCAGGGGCAGTGTCTCGCAGAGCAGGTCAGCGGCGGCGTCACGCAATTTGCCATGCAGCGTCAAGGCGGTATCGGTGGCACTGATCGAGACCCGCTGCTGGGCGACTATCGGCCCGGCATCGGCGCGTTTGACCATCTGATGCAGGGTAACGCCGGTTTCGCTTTCGCCGTTGACCAGCACCCAGTTGGCCGGCGCGCGTCCGCGATAACGCGGAAGCAGCGAGCCATGCAGGTTCAGTGCAGCTTTTTTCGCGCAGGCCAGCAACGAATCGCCGAGTAACTGGCGATAGTAGAAGGAGAAAATGAAGTCCGGCGCCAGTTTGCCGATGCGCTCCACCCATAGCGGGTGATTCGGGTCCTCAGGGGCATGCACTGCAATGCCGTGCCGGGCGCACAGCTGCGCCACAGAGCCGAAAAAGGTTTTTTCCCTGGGGTCGTCGGCATGGGTGAACACCGCCGCAATCTCATAGCCTGCATCCAGCAACGCTTGCAGGCCGACACAGCCAATATCGTGATAAGCGAAAACGACAGCTTTAGTGCTCATGGCGCGACCTTGTTCATATAGGGAGTTACAGAGGAATCAATGCTGTCGGTGGCAATCGGTGACGAGCTGCGCACGATTTTTTCGATGAAGAACCGCGGACGCGCACGCACATCGCTGTACATCCGGCCCAGGTATTCACCCAGCAGTCCCATGCCGATGAACTGCCCGCCGGTGAATACGAACAGCACGGCAAACAGTACGAACATGCCGTCCCCGGCCCATGACGCGCCGAAGATCAGGCGCAGAACGATCAGCAGCGCCGCGAACAAGACACCGAGCAACGCCATGCTGAAGCCGATGATGCTGAGCAGGCGCAAGGGCGTGGTGGTCATGCAGGTGATCAGGTCGAACATGAGGTTGATCAGACGCATCGGGCTGTATTTGGAGTCGCCGTGCTCGCGTTCGGCGTGATCGACCAACACCTCGGTGGTGTGTCGCGCAAAACTGTTCGCCAGAATCGGAATGAACGTGCTGCGCTCGCGGCAGGCGAGCATGGCGTCGACAATCGTGCGTCGGTATGCGCGCAGCATGCAGCCGTAATCGTTCATGGCCACGCCGGTGGAGCGCTGCACGGCCAGGTTGATGAGTTTCGAGGGCCAGCGTCGCCAGGCGGAGTCCTGACGATTGCTGCGCACCGTGCCGACCACGTCGTACCCCTGTTCAGCGAGCTTTACCAGACGAGGGATTTCCTCGGGAGGATTCTGCAGGTCGGCATCGAGGGTGATGACCACGTCGCCCTGGCACTGCTCGAATCCGGCCATGATGGCGGCGTGCTGACCGTAGTTTCGATTCAGGATCACTGCGACAAAGGGGCTGTCGGCGCGCTCGGCAGCCCGCTGGAGGATGTCTGCCGAGTCGTCGCGGCTGCCATCGTCGACCAGCACGATTTCGAAGCGGTGGTCGAGCTGTTCGCAGGCCGCTTCAGTACGGCGCAACAACTCTGGCAGGCTTTGTCGTTCGTTGTAGACAGGGATGACGATCGACACGAACTTGATCGGATACGGTTTCAATGGCTGGATTCCAGGGTCGATTCAATGGCACCGACAACCCGCTCGACATCATCGAGGCTCATGTCGGGAAACAGGGGTATGGAACACAGCCGTGATGAATTCCATTCAGTGTCGGGCAGGCGTACATCCGGGAAACGCTTGCGGTAATAGCTGTGCAGATGGGTCGCGATGAAGTGGATGCCGGTGCCGATGTTTCGCGCTTGCAAGGCCTTCATGAAGGCGTCGCGATTCAGCCCGCAGCGCTCGGGATCGATGCGCAGAATGAACAGGTGCCAGGCGTGTTGTTGGGCATGCAGGGGCAGGGCGAGAGGCTGGACGGGGCTATTGGCCAGCCGTTCGAGGTAATGGCTGGCGAGTGCCTGGCGCTGTGCATTGATGGCATCGAGGCGCTGCAACTGCACCCGCGCAATGCTCGCATTGATGTCGGCCAGGTTGTATTTGAAGCCAGGCTCCATGACCTCGGCCTGCGGCTTGCGACCCAGGGTCAGGCGATCGTAGGCATCGACACCCAGGCCATGGAATTTAAGCTGACGCACCCGATCAGCCAGCCGTGCATTGTCGGTGACCAGCATCGCGCCTTCGGCACAGGTCATGTTCTTGATCGCATGAAACGAAAAGATCGCAGTGCCCTGCTGGCCGACCGGGCGTCCTTGGTAAGCAGTGCCGGCAGCATGCGCAGCGTCTTCGATCACAGTGATGCCGTGCCGGTCGGCCAGCGCATACAGCGGGTCAAGATCGAATGCCGCGCCTGCGTAATGCACTGGCACGATCGCCTTGGTCCGCGGAGTGATGGCTTGCTCTATCAGCGCGGCACTGGTCATCAGGGTGTCACGGTCGACATCGACAAACACCGGAGTGGCTCCCAGCAGGCAGATCATGTTGGCTGTCGACACCCAGGTTTGCGACGGCGTAATCACTTCATCGCCAGGCCCTACACCCAGCACCAGCAGCGCAACGTGCATTGCCCCGGTGGCCGAAGACAATGCCACTGCATGCTGCGCGCCGACCCGCGCGGCGAACTCTTCCTCCAGCTTCTGACATTCCGGTCCGGTGGTGATCCATCCGGAACGCAGCACGCGCGTCACTGCAGCAATTTCTTCATCGCCAATGGACGGCCGTGAAAAGGCAAGAAAAGTTTGACTCATCTACAGAGACTCTCCGATTGAAGCAGCAGGGTCGAATATAAAAAATCCACACGACGAGTGCGCAAACATAGGTGCACATGAGCGCGGTGAACTTAGGCGTTCAACTATGAAAATAATGTCCATGCGCTGTTGCTTTTTTGTATCGCCTGGCAGGCTGTCGAATCATAGAGTAGGGTGAAATTCAAACGCACGACAATGCCGTTAAGCGTCCATGTAGAATTATTAATCTGGCGTTCAGGTTTCATCGAGTGCGTCATGAATAGACAGCATTAGTTCAGCTTGCTCATGATAATCATGAAAAGTTAAAGCGGATGATGCGTGTTGCAGTTACAGGGTTTTTTAATGAAGTTTTCATGACCGAAAACGGGTTTCGTGCTGCCGGGCAGGGTCGAACCTGACCCCGGCCAGGTTGCTCGCAGGCCATTTTCATTGGGGAATATCGGCATTTTTTCCGGTTCTTTGACGAGGGGCTGCGCGTTCGCGTAAATCCCAGCTCAGAGGAACGACTGCGCGAGTGCTATCAAGTGATATATATAACCAAGCGGTATGACAGGGCTGTGTGGAGGAGAGCAACGTTACTGATAATGGCCAGTTTGGCGCAGGCAAACATCAAGGTGTGAGTGGGCGTGTTATAGGGTCAAGACAGTTCGGCGCAAGCGTGCCGGTTGTTGTGGGGTGTTAAAGATTTACGTTGTATACCTTGCTTCCGTTCGCACCCCCCTGTGCGGGTCGGGTACAGGAGAGGTATTTAACCACGGGTTTAAAAATCGATACCTGCTCGACTGCAACTGCCAGATTTAGTGGGTGTATCAAAGTAAAGCGCCGCGCAGAGCGCCTTGGCATGTGGGAACACAGGGTGGGCTCGGATAACCCATGTCTCCTCGATTATCGGCCCTGCGAATGCCGCTGACCTGCACGCCCCGTTCTGTCTAGTTCCGGCCAGAGATGTTAAATTGCTCGCCATGAACGTCTTCCGAACCCATTGCTCGCCCATTGCCTGGATACTGTACACAGTTGTCCTGTTCAATGGTCTTGCGTGCAGCATCGGTCACGGCCAGATGATGGCCGCTTTTGCCGGCACTGCAGTGGCTTCGGTCTCCCATGCAGACCATGGGATGTCGGATATGCATGCCGGGCACCACACGATGCACATGTCCAGGCACGACTCGTCCAGGAAGATGGACATGTCAGGCAGCATGAAGGCGCAGTCGGGAGAGTGCTCGTTTGCCGGAACACTGACGCTGGCGATGATTTTCTTCGTGGCGCTGGGCTGGCTGATCCGTGTCCGCCGTACTCGTTTTGCGTTGCCCGACCTCTGGCTCGGCAACCTGCCAAGGTATACCCTTCCGGGACTCAATCCACAGGCCCCTTAGTGCCCATCATGGACGTGTGAGTATCGCTCGCACGAACAGCCGATATTGTCTTTACAGCCTGCCGGAAGGTCATTCCGGCGGGGCGCGTTCATATGTTGGTGAGTCCCTATGTCTGCATCATTTTCAAGCCCGGAGCCACGGCCGTCCGGGGCGTTTGTCGCCTTTCTGAAAAGGCTCCATTTTTACATCGGTGTATTCGTCGGTCCGTTCATGCTGGTCGCGGCCTTGAGTGGCGTCGTCTATGCACTGACCCCGCAGATCGAGGATTCGCTCTACGCACGTGCGCTGCACACAGACAGCCGTGGCCCCGCCATGAGCTTGCAGGCCCAGATCCAGCGCGCGCAGGCATCGTCAGGTCCAGGCCTGAGCATTGCAGCGGTGCGCCCGGCAGCCCGGGAAGGGGACACCACCCGGGTCATGTTCAGCGATCCGGGTTTTGGCCCGTCAGAGCATCGAGCGCTGTTCGTGGACCCGGTGAGTGGCGACATTCGCGGGGACATGAAGGTCTACGGTACCAGTGGCGTATTACCGCTGCGCACCTGGATCGATCAGTTTCATCGAGGCCTTCTGCTGGGCGATGTCGGCAGGATCTACAGCGAACTGGCAGCGTCATGGCTGTGGGTGGCTGCGCTTGGTGGTCTGGTGCTGTGGGCGGTTCGCCGTCGTCGGCAGATTCGTGAACACGGCAACGTGCGCCGCTGGCATGCAACCACCGGCGTATGGCTGCTGCTGGGACTGCTGTTCTTCTCGGCCACCGGTTTGACGTGGTCACAGTACGCTGGCGACAACATTGGCGTATTGCGTGCCTACTACGGCTGGTCAACGCCCAGTGTGGCCACCTCACTGGGCAAGTCGGCGGCGATGCCAATGTCTATGGACGAGCACGCCGAGCATCATATGCACATGGCGCCGACGACACAGGCGACCGCGCTGGATCCTGCCTTGTTCGACAGTGTTCTGGCCAGAGCGCGTGCCGAACATATCGATGCCGCCAAGGTCGAAATCAGGCCCTCCGCGAGCAATGACAAGGCCTGGGTAGTCAGCGAGATAGATCGCAGCTGGCCGACGCAAGTGGATGCCGTGTCGATCAACCCGCAAACTCTGGACGTGGTCGATCGCGTCAGGTTTGCAGACTATTCGCTGCCCGCCAAGCTCACCCGCTGGGGCATTGATGCGCACATGGGCGTGTTGTTTGGTCTGGCCAATCAATTGGTGCTGGTGGTCTTCGCCAGTGGCCTGTCGGCCATGGTCGTCATGGGGTATGTGATGTGGTGGCGACGTCGTCCATCGCTTTCTCAGGCACGCAATCAGCAGGCAACGCTCTTGAGTCTCTGGCGCTCATTGAATCCGGGCGCGCAATGGGCGTTGATCCTGGTTGCACTGTTGACTGGCTTTGCGCTGCCCGTACTGGGTGTGAGTCTTCTGGGCTTTATCGTCCTGGACGCGCTGCTGGGCTACCGGCGAGCCGCGAGACCCTTGGTCGAAGGCAAGGTGTAAACCCCCGGGGTGACGCAACAGGCACCTGATCGGAGCATGGCTGAGTCTGTTCGCCATGCTGATGATCTTTGCCGGTCGCCTGATCAGTCAGGGGATCAGCCTTCCGCGGCAAAAGCCAGCCGATACATACGGCTGGCATGCACTACCGGTAGTTGATACCCGGTTGCCCGGTACTGATGCGCGTACCCGCGTGCCCCTGGACGATCGCTTCAATGTCGGAAAGTGATCCGATAGCGGCAACTTTTCCCGTATGGCGGGCGAATTCGCAGGCAGCCTGAACCTTGGGGCCCATGGATCCGGCGGCAAACCCCAATTTTTCCATTGCGTCAGGGTGTGCCTGACCGATTGCCTTCTGGGTTGGTTTGCCGAAATCAACGTAGACCGCATTGACGTCAGTGGCAATCAGCAGCAAATCACTTTCGAGTTCTTCAGCCAGCATTGCCGAACACAGATCCTTGTCGATGACGGCCTCGACACCCGTCAGTTTGCCAGACGCGGTATAAATGGTCGGGATGCCGCCACCACCCGCGCAGATCACGATGCAGCCTTTCTCAAGCAGCCATTTGACAGGGCGAATTTCAAAGATGCGTTTAGGTCGTGGGCTGGCCACCACGCGTCGGTATTTATCACCATCCGGAGCGATGGCCCAGCCCTTTTCGGCAGCCAGTCGTTCAGCTTCGGCCTGGGTGTATACCGGGCCGACAGGTTTGCCTGGATTGTTGAAGGCGGGATCCGCCGGATCTACTTCGACCTGCGTGAGCAAGGTAGCGAAAGGCACCTCGAAGTCCAGCAGGTTGCCCAGTTCCTGTTCGATCATATAGCCGATCATGCCCTCCGTTTCGGCACCCAGTACGTCGAGCGGATAGGGCGAAACAGGCGTGTAGGCTGCCGCTTGCAGAGACAGCAAACCTACTTGCGGTCCGTTGCCGTGGGCGATGACCAGTTGATTACCCGGGTATATCCTGGCGATTTGTTCAGCGGCGACCCGGATATTGGCACGCTGGTTGTCCGCCGTCATGGGTTGACCACGGCGAAGCAGGGCGTTACCGCCCAGAGCTACGACAATACGCATAGTACAGTCCTGTAGGCGTTCGAAAGCCACTGCAGCATCGGCATCAAATGTGCGCTGCAGTTGGGCAGTCTGGTGGCAGAAAGAAGGCTGGCGCTTAAATATCGGCCAGTGCCGAGACCAGAATGGCCTTGATGGTGTGCATGCGGTTTTCCGCCTGCTCAAACGCGATATTGGCTGGCGACTCAAACACTTCCTCGGTCACTTCAACGCCGTTGGCCAGATTCGGATACCGGGTTGCGATGTCTTTACCGACTTTGGTTTCGCTGTTGTGAAATGCAGGCAGGCAATGCATGAACTTTACCCGCGGGTTGCCAGAGGCCTTCATCATCGCCGGGTTCACCTGATAGGGCAGCAATTGTCCAATACGCTCATCCCAGGCATCTACCGGCTCGCCCATGGATACCCAGATGTCGGTATGAATAAAGTCCACGCCTTTGACGGCTTGCAGCGGGTCTTCGGTAATCGTGATACGCGCGCCGCTTTCTTCGGCAAAGGCTTTGCACTGGGCAATAAAATCAGTGTGCGGCCAAAGGGCTGCAGGCGCCGCAATACGCACATCCATGCCCAGCTTGGCACCGATCATCAACAGCGAGTTGCCCATGTTGTAACGCGCATCGCCGAGGTAAGCGTAGCTGATCTCGTGCAGCGGTTTATCGCTGTGCTCGCGCATGGTGAGTACGTCTGCGATCATCTGCGTAGGGTGAAACTCGGCGGTCAGACCATTGAACACCGGGACACCGGCAAAGTGAGCCAGCTCTTCGACGATGTCCTGTGCAAACCCTCGGTACTCGATGGCATCAAACATCCGCCCCAGTACGCGAGCGGTGTCTTTCATGCTTTCCTTGTGGCCGATTTGCGAGGACACAGGGTCGATATAAGTGACGTGAGCCCCCTGATCGTGGGCGGCGACCTCAAATGCACAACGGGTGCGCGTTGAGGTTTTCTCGAATATCAGCGCTATGTTCTTGCCCTTCAAGTGCTGACGCTCGGTGCCTGTATATTTGGCACGTTTGAGATCTCGGGACAGGTCCAAAAGGTACAGCAGCTCGCGAGGAGTGTGGTGCATGAGCGAGAGCAGGCTGCGGTTACGCATGTTGAAAGCCATGGTGGATATCCTCAATCTGGACTGACGGTTTGCAGGCGGCTTTAAAACCGCATCACAGTGACCGGGTTTAATAATCGATAGCGTCGCGAATGATCGGGCACGTCATGCAATGGCCGCCGCCCCGGCCTCGGCCGAGTTCACTGGCACTGATGGTGATGACTTCCACTCCTGCCTTGCGCAACAGTGTGTTGGTGTAGGTATTTCGGTCGTATCCGATGACGACGCCAGGCTCCAGCGCCACAACGTTATTGCCGTCATCCCACTGCTCGCGTTCGGCGGCAAAGCTATTGCCTCCCGTTTCCACCACGCGCAGTGCCTTGAGGTTGAGCGCTTTGGCAACCGTGTCCAGGAACGTGCCTTCTTCGCGGCGTATATCAATACCACCGGGCTTTTTCTCGTCCGGGCGAAGGCTAAACGCGACGATCTGATTCACTACTTCCGGAAATATCGTGACCAGGTCGCGATCGCAAAAACTGAACACCGTATCCAGATGCATTGCCGCGCGGGATTTAGGCAGACCGGCGACAATCACACGCTCTACCGCGTTGTGCTTGAAAAGGCGCGTTGCCAGCTGGCCGATAGCCTGGTGGGATGAGCGCTCGCCCATGCCGATCAAAACGACGCCATTGCCGATCGGCATGACATCACCCCCCTCAAGGGTTGCATTGGCGTGATCCTGATCCGGGTCGCCGTACCAGATCTCGAAGTCGGCTCTCGTGAATTGAGGGTGAAACGTGTAGATTGCCGTCGCCAGCAAGGTTTCCTGGCGACGTGCTGGCCAGTACATAGGGTTCAGCGTCACACCGCCATAAATCCAGCAGGTGGTGTCACGCGTAAATTGGGTGTTCGGTAGCGGCGGGATGATAAAACTTGAATGACCAACAAACTCGCGCAACATCTGAATGGCCTGGCCCCCGAAACTGTCCGGCAAGTCATCAGCCGAAACGCCGCCGATCAGAAACTCGGCGATCTTGCGCGGCGCCAGGCTACGTAGCCAGGCAGCGACTTCATTGACCAGACCCAGGCCAACCGAGTTGGCAGTGATTTTGCGTTCAAGAATCCAGTCAAGTGCTTCAGGCATCGCGACAATGTCAGTCAGCAGGTTGTGCATTTCCAGCACATCGACATTGCGTTCGCGCATTTTGGTGACAAAGTCGAAATGATCGCGCTTGGCCTGGGCCACCCATAGCACATCATCGAACAATAGCGCGTCGCAGTTATAAGGGGTCAGTCGCTGATGAGCGAGACCCGGCGAGCACACCAGTACTTTCCGGAGTTTTCCGCATTCGGAGTGGACGCCGAATTTAACATTTTCGGTGAGCATTGAGATCGTCCTTTAAACATCAAGCCGCCAAGGCTTTAGAGGGTAAGGAAGCCGTCATATAGCCCATACGCCGCTATAAGAGCGCCTATAAGAACGGCAACGAACATCATGTTTTCCAGGTGGGTGAACACCGGTTTTTTTGCCTCGAGTTTTGCCTTCGCGAAAAGGATCACACCGGGGGCGTAGAGGAGGGCAGAGAGCAACAGGTATTTGACGCCGCCGGCGTATATCAACCAAATGGCATAAAGAAGCGCGACGGCCGCGATGAACAGATCTTTCCGGCGCTCGCGTCTGGCGTTTTCATAACCTTCACCTCTTATCGCCAGGCGCAGGGCATAAGCGGCAGACCACAGATAAGGAATCAGGATCATCGACGTGGCCAGGTAGATCAGCGACAGGTAAGTACTGGACGAGAATAGGGTGATGACCAGGAAAACCTGCACCATCGCGTTAGTCAGCCACAGCGCATTGGCAGGTACATGATTGGTATTTTCGCGGCTTAGAAACTCGGGCATTGTATGGTCTTTAGCGGCAGCGAACATTATTTCGGCGCAGAGCAACACCCATGACAGCAAGGCCCCAAGCAGCGAAATGATCAGCCCTACACTGATCAGCGCAGCCCCCCACGGCCCCACTATATATTCGAGCACAGCCGCCATTGACGGATTTTGCAGTTTGGCCAGTTCCGGTTGGGTCATGACCCCCAGTGATAATACGTTCACCAGGACCAGCAACAGCAACAGCAATACGGTAATGAAACCGATGACCGTCGCCTTGCCGACATCACTGCGTTTGCTGGCCCGAGCAGAAAAGATACTGGCACCTTCAATACCGATGAATACCCATACCGTCACCAGCATCATATGCCGAACCTGGTTCATCACGCTGCCCATGTCCGGTTTTTTCAAGCCCCAGATGTCAGTCGTAAAAATATCCAGTTTGAATGCAAAGACTGCGATCAATACGAATAAAATCAGCGGCACCACTTTGGCAACGGTCGTCACCAGATTGATAAATGCTGCTTCCTGAATGCCGCGCAACACCAAAAAATGCACACCCCAGAGCAACACTGACGCCCCGATCACCGCCGCAACCGTATTGCCCTCTCCAAAAACAGGAAAAAAGTAACCCAGCGTACTGAACAACAGTACGAAGTAACCCACATTGCCGAGCCACGCGCTGATCCAGTATCCCCACGCTGACGAGAACCCCATGTAGTCGCCGAAACCAGCCTTGGCGTAAACGTAGACACCACCGTCCAGATCGGGCTTGCGATTCGCCAGCGTTTGAAAAACGAATGCCAGCGTCAGCATGCCAATTGCGGTGATGGCCCAGCCAACCAGCACAGCACCTACTTCTGCACTGGCGGCCATATTCTGTGGCAGGGAAAAGATTCCTCCACCAATCATTGAGCCGACCACCAGAGCGACTAAAGCACCCAATCTCAGTTTTCCAGGGGGCGTCGACATTAATGGCTCCGGCAGAGTGGGATATCAGGTGCAGTATGACGATGTTATTTTTGATGCGCCTGATATAAATCAAACGTTCGTCGGTGTGCGAAAGATACATCCATCCATTCAAATACTATTTGAACATAAAACCAAGTTTATCCATGCGTCCGGATGGTCAAGTTCACAGTGGATGATTTTTTTGCAGCCCCGGCCTTTTCAGGATAAAGATTGATTCAGGTCAAATGAAACCTTAAAAAAAGGCACACACTTCTGGAAACAAAATCCATCACACACGCAATCGACTGTTTAACTCAGTCCTCCCGTCTCAGCAAATATAAACAGAGCGAACAATCGTTGCAGGCGTGCACGCTGCTTGACGAACAGTTCATAGCGTCTGTTGTTTGAGCGGCACCTCCATGACGTTTCGAAGTTGGCATACCGGCTAAACGATAGACCGCCCTCGTACCTGCTATAGCGGAAACAACGAGCAGTCAAGACTATGAAGTTAAAATCACTGCAGGCACGCATTTGTATAACGGCAGGCTTGTGCCTGTTTGTTTCATCTGCCAGCTTGGTTGCCTATGGGTTATTCACGTCTCGAACCAATGAACAGTATGTTTCTGACGAGGTGGCGGTTCTTATCGAACACTCCACTGTTCGCGAAATTCAGAACCTGGCTGAATCGCGGGCAAACGCCATTCAGGCCAAGCTGCAAAATGCACTTGAGGCCGCTCGCACCATGGCCAGCACGTTTGCTGCAAGCAAAGCTTCGCAGAGCCCGTTAATGTTGGGGCGTGAGCAGATCAATAGCGTCCTGCTAAGCGTTTTGAAAGACAATCCAGAATTCAACGGCACTTACTCCTGCTGGGAGCAGGACGCGCTGGATGGAAAGGATCTGACATCCAGAGACGCTCAGGACGGTAGTAATCCTTTGACAGGGCGTTTCACGCCTTACTGGACACGTAGCCCGGATGGTCGTGTTGCGGTGCAGCCTTTGGTTGAGTACGACTCACAAGACAGCCATCCTAACGGCGTTCCCAAAGGCGGGTGGTACCAAGGCCCGAAATCGACGCTGAAAGAAAGCGTACTGGACCCGATTCCTTATGTTGTACAAGGGAACAAAGTCTGGCTTGCGACGTTGTCGGTACCCATAGTAGCCAACGGAACGTTTTACGGCGTCGTCGGCGCCGACTTCGACATTGCCTTCATTCAAAAGCTGAGTGAGCAAATGTCGACCGAACTTTACGGAGGCAAAGGTTCAGTGACCATCCTGAGTAACCAAGGGCTTGTGGTCGCTGACAGTCAACGTGCAGAGCTTATCGGCCAGCCGATGAAGACCTTGTTTGCTGATTCATGGGAAAAGGTCTTGAGTGACATTCAAGGTGGCCGCAGCGAAAGCTTACTCAATCAGAAAACCCAGACGTTTGAAGTACTTATGCCCATTCAGCTTGGACGCACGGGCAAGCCATGGGCCGTTTTCATCCGCCTGCCCAAAGCGGTGGTGATGAGCCAGGCCATTACGCTGGAGCACGAATTACAAGCGCGCAGTGTGAATAATAGTATCTGGCAAGTCTCGGTGGGCTTGACCATCTTGCTGTTGGCTCTGACAGCGTTGTGGTTTGCTGCGGCTAAAATCGTAGGTCCGATAAGGGAGGCTGCCGCACTGGCCGCGAATATCAGCCTTGGCGACTTTTCCAGGCGTCTGGTTCAGCGATCCGAGGACGAAGTCGGGCAATTATCATTTGCGCTAAACGATATGTCTGACAGCTTGCAGCGTCAGGTCAAGGTCGCCGAACGAATTTCCGAGGGCGATCTGGACCTGGATGTCAGGCTGTCGTCACCCAACGATACGCTCGGAAAATCACTGGAGAAAATGGTCAGCAATCTGAACAACCTGATATCCGAGGTGCAGGTCAGCGCCACTCAGATTACCGGCAGTTCCGAGCAGGTTACGGATCTCAGCCAGTCGCTGTCGGACGGCGCAGCAAACTCTGCATCCTCGATCACCGAGATCAGCGCGGTCATGACGCAAATGGCCGCTCAAACGTCGGACAATGCGGTCAACGCCAAAAAAGCCGATGAGCAATCGCAGGCTTCACGAGCCGACGCTGGAGAAAGTGACAAGCTGATGACTGAGCTTATTTCCGCGATGACGGAAATTGATAACTCAGGCAAGGACATCACCGCGATAATCACCACCATCGACAATATTGCAGCACAGACCAACCTCCTGGCGCTGAACGCGGCGATCGAAGCGGCGAGAGCAGGGGAGCTTGGGCGTGGTTTTGCAGTGGTGGCTGA
This sequence comes from Pseudomonas sp. MEJ108, assembly GCF_030208985.1. Lineage (NCBI taxonomy): Bacteria > Pseudomonadati > Pseudomonadota > Gammaproteobacteria > Pseudomonadales > Pseudomonadaceae > Pseudomonas > Pseudomonas sp. MEJ108. Next base: position 78,228 of record NZ_JARVSW010000027.1, on the reverse strand, counting down.
CGAGGTACGCTCTCTGGCGGCACGCAGCGCGGAGGCAGCCAAGCAGACCGCAACACTGATTGCCGACTCATCTACCAAAACGCAGCGCGGGATGATCATTGCCGGCAGAACGGCCGAATCACTGAAAAATATCGTGAGTGGAACCAGTGCAGTCTCAAGCCTGGTTTCTCTGATCTATCAGGCATCCAGTGAGCAGGCGTCTGGCCTGCAACAGGCCAGCCTCGGGCTTGAACAGATTGATGAAGTGACGCAACAAAATCAGTCCAATTCCCGAGACTGTGCAGCTTCCGCAAAAGACCTCTCGGTCAGGGCGTCTCTCATGCAGCGTGAGTTGAGTCGCTTTAAAGTAAAAAAACCATCGCTACTTTGAACGGATTCGCTCACTGCGCACGATCGTTCACCGCCTGCCAAGCGCTAGAGGCCTCGCTTAATAAGCTGCGACCGTTCCGTCCTTCCTAGGATCGGTCCCGCCCACGTAGCCATGTGCGGTGCGCTGAATAATCTGCGCACCGCCGAAGGCAAACACGCCGCTCGGTTCTTCGACATCGATGTCGTGACCTTTGGCGCGCAGTGCTTTCACCACTTCGGGGTCAAACGCACGCTCCACGGCGACTTTCAGACCGGATTCGATCCTCCAGCGCGGTGCGTCGGCAGCGGCTTGCGGGTTCTGTTTGTAGCGCAGGATGCGCATCATTATCTGCAAATGACCCTGCGCCTGCATCGGGCCGCCCATCAACCCGAATGACATCAATGGCGTACCGTCGGCATTCATGACAAAGCCGGGGATGATGGTGTGGAACGGGCGCTTGCGCGGCGCAACGTAATTGACGTGTTGCGGATCCAGCGAGAAGCCCGCGCCACGGTTCTGCATGCTGATGCCTGTGCCAGGTACCACCACACCCGAACCGAAGCCCATGTAGTTGGACTGGATGAACGAGATCATCATGCCGCTTTCGTCCGCTGCCGAGAGGTACACCGTGCCGCCCGGTTTTGGCGAGCCATGCCCGGGATTGGCGGCCTGATCGGTGATCAGGCCCGCGCGCTCTGTCAGGTACGCCTTGCCCAGCAAATCGGCTGAGGGCACGCGCATGTGCTCGCTGTCGGCGACATGTTCGTCGAGGTCGGCCAAGGCCAGTTTCATTGCTTCCAGCACCGGGTGAACCGTTTCAAGGCTGTCCACCGGGTGTTCGCCGACGCCCAGTGCTTCGAGCATGGTCAGGCCGGCCAAGGTGGCAATGCCCTGGCCATTTGGCGGGAGTTCATGCACCACAGCGCCTGCGTAGGGCACCGACAGGGTGTCGATCCAGTCCACGGTATGCGTCGCCAGGTCGTCGAGGCTCATTACGCTGCCATTGGCGTTGGCATGGGCGATGATGGTTTGCGCCAGTTCGCCGCGATAGAACGCTTCGCCTTTGGTCTGCGCGATCAGTTCCAGCGTGCGGGCGTGATCCTTGAGCCGGATTTTTTCTCCGGCCATAGGGGCCTTGCCACCCGGCATGAAGCACTCGGCAAAGCCCGGTTGGTCTTTGAGCAGATGCGCGCCGCGTTTCCACAACTCGGCGATGATCGGCGTGACCTGATAGCCGTCGCGGGCGTAGCCAATCGCAGGTTCGGCCAGGGTCGCAAAGGGCAGTTTGCCGTAGCGCGCTGACAGTTCCACCCAGGCCGATACCGCACCTGGCACGCTGACCGCAGGCCAGCCGCGTTGCGGCATCTGGCTCTGGCCTTCGAAGTATTCCGGTGTCCAGGCTTGTGGCGCGCGGCCGGACGCGTTCAAGCCTTGCAGCTTGCTGCCGTCCCAGACGATGGCGAAGGCATCGCTGCCGATTCCGCAGCCGGTGGGCTCGACCACAGTCAGCACCATGGCCGCGGCGATGGCGGCGTCGACCGCGTTACCGCCACGGCGCAGCATGTCCAGCCCGGCCTGAGCGGCCAATGGCTGAGAGCAGGCGACCATATTGTTGCCCATCACCGGCGAGCGGGCCGACGCGTACGGTTGGTTGTAATCCAGATCATCGAACATAAGCGTTTCTCTTTGGCAGAAGACGAAAGGTTTAGCCCTTGGGGTCCAGCGCATCGCGCAGGCCGTCACCCAGCAGGTTGAAACACAGGACCGTGATGTAGATCGCCACGCCAGGCGCAATCGACATCCACGGAGCCTGCTCCATGAAATTCTTCGCAGTATTGAGCATCGAGCCCCAGGACGGCGACGGCGGTTGCTGGCCCAGGCCGAGGAACGACAGGCTGGCTTCAGCCAGAATCGCCGAGGCGATGGTCAGCGTTGCCTGCACGACCAGTGGCGACATCACGTTGGGCAGTACGTAACGCAGGATGATCCAGCGATCCGGCAGACCGATGGCGCGGGCACCTTCGAGGTAATCCTCGTGCTTGATCGACAGCACCTGGCCGCGGGTCAGCCGGGCAAAGATCGGCATCGCGGACAGGCCGATGGCGATCATCGCGTTGGTCAGGCTGGGGCCGAGAAAGGCGCCCAAAGCGATGGCCAGCACCAGAAACGGGCAGGACAGCAGCGCTTCCATGACCTGCGAAATGATCATGTCCAGCTTGCCGCCAAAGTACCCGGCCAACAGACCCAGAGGCACGCCGATGAACATGGCGATGGCCACCGAAACACCACCGGCCAGCAGTGAACTGCGGGCGCCATACAGCAAGCGTGAGAACAGATCGCGTCCCAGTTCGTCGGTGCCCATCCAGTAGATCAATGAGGGGGCCTTGCGTACGGCGAGGAAGTTGGCTTTGAGCGGATCATGCGGCGCAATCCAGGGCGCCAGAACCGCCGCCAGGACAAACAGCAGCAACACCGCCGCGCCAAGTACCGCGCCTTTGTTGGCAAGGAATTTCTTCAGAAAAGGCGAGCGACTGCGGGGCAGGATCGCGCTGTGCGGGAGGCTGGCAATAGCGGTCATCAGGCAGTCCTCAGACGTGGGTTGATCAGGCGATAAAGCACGTCGGCCAGCAGGTTCAACATCAGGAAGCCAATCGCGACACACAACACCACGCCTTGCACCACGGCGTAGTCGCGGTTGAACACGGCGTCGACGATCATTTTGCCGAACCCCGGGATGCTGAATACCTGTTCGGTCAGCACCGCACCGCCGAGCAACTCGCCGAACAGCAGCGTCGTGAGTGTGACGATAGGCATCAGCGCGTTGCGCAACGCATGCTTGAGAATGACTGTACGGGGGAATAACCCCTTGGCCCGGGCGGTGCGGACGTAGTCAGTGCGCAGTACTTCCAGCATGGCGCTGCGGGTGTGGCGCATGAGAATCCCCGAAAGCCCGGCACCCAAGACGAACGCTGGCAGGATCAGGGTCTTCAGGTTTTGCCCGAAGTCCTCACCCATCGGCACAAAGCCGGAGGCGGGCAGCCACTGCAGTTTCACCGCAAAGACCATGATCAGCAGAATGCCCAGCCAGAAGTGCGGAATGGAAATCCCCGACAGCGCCACCACGTTGGCCCCGTAATCCACGGCGGTGCCTTTGCGCACTGCCGAAATGATCCCGGTGGGAATGCCGATCAACAGCGCAATCAGCAGGGCCAGCACCGCCAGTTCAATGGTTACCGGCAGTTTCGACGCGAGCAGCGTGGTTACCGGTTGCTCGGTGCGCAGCGATGTGCCGAGGTCGCCGGTCAGCACGTTGCCGACCCAGTTCAGGTACTGCAAGGGGATCGGGTCATCGAGCCGGTACTTGTCGCGCAGGTATTCCATGACCGCCGGATCGCGCTCTTCCCCGGCCATGGCCAGCACCGGGTCACCCGGCAGCAGCTTCTGCAGGGTGAAGACGAACAGCGAAACCAGAATCAGCGTCGGTATCGAGCTGAGCAGGCGTCGCAGGATGAACATCAGCATACCGGAACCTCGCAGGTGCGCCAGTCAGTCATGGCTTGAACGCGACATTGTTCAGACGAATCAGACCGTCCGGGTTAGGGACAAAACCGGTCACGTTGTTACGCATGGCAATTATCCGCGGGTCGAAATACAGGTAGGCGGTGGGTACTTCATCGGCCAGCAAGCGCAGCGCGTCGTTGTACAGCGCCTGGCGTTGTGCAACGTCGTTCACGGTGCGCGCCTTGTTGAGCAGTTCGTCGAGCCTGGCGTTGCAGTACTTGCCGTCGTTCTGGCCGCCTTTGCAGGTCACGAACTGATGGATGTCGCCATCCGGATCAGGACGACCCGACCAGGCGCTCATGCCGATCTGGAAGTTGCCACTCGCCTGTTCGCTGAGCATCGTCGCGTATTCAGTGGCAATCAGGTTGACCTTGAAGCCCGCTTCTTCAGCCATGGCCTGAATGATCTGCCCGACCTGTTGCGCGATGGGGTTGTTGGCCACTTTCAGGTCCACCGCCAACGGCAGTTTCACGCCGGCCTGCGCCAGCAGCGCCTTGCTTTTCTCGATATCGCGAGTAGGGATCGGCAGTTCCTTGTCGTAATACGGGCTGTTTTTCGGGAACGGCTGAGCGCTTGGTGCGTACAGACCCTCGAACACCACCTGATTAATGGCATCGCGGTCGATGGACAGCTCAAACGCCTTGCGTACGCGCTTGTCCTTGCCCATCGGCGAGTTGGCTTTTTCGCCATTGCCAATGTTGAACATCAGTTGCATGTAGCCCAGGCCCGGTGTGTTGTAGATCGCCAGCTTGCTGTCGCCCTTGACGGTTTTCACATCGGCTGGCGCCACGCGCTCGATGATGTCCAGATCGCCGGAGCGCAGGTTGGCCAGGCGCACCGAGGTGTCCGGAATCGGCAGGAACACCACTTTGTCGAAGTGATAAGCCTGTTTATTCCAGTAGTTGTCAAAACGCTCCAGTACGATTCGATCCTGCTGCACGCGCTGCACGAATTTGTAAGGGCCGGAGCAGACCGGGTTGGAGGCGAACTCACCTTGCGCGGCTTTCGGCGCGAGCATCATCCCGGCACGGTCCGACAGTTGCGAAACCAGCGTGGCATCGGCTTGCTTGAGCTTGATGGCGACAGTTTTTGCGTCAATCACCTCGACGCTGTCCACCGAGGCCAGCTCGCTTTTGCGCAGGGAGTCGGGGAGGGTGCGGGCGCGATCAAGGTTGAACTTCACCGAGGCGGCATCAAAAGGTTCGCCATCGTGGTACGTCACGCCTTCGCGCAACGTCATGGTCAGGGTTTTACCGTCTTCGCTCCAGTTCCAGGCGGTGGCCAGTTGCGGCGAGTAGGTCAGGTCCGGGTTGACGTCCACCAGTTTGTCGCACAGCGCGGTGTAGACCAGGCGGCCGGAGTAGGTGCGCGAACGGTGCGGATCCAGCACATCGGGATCGTCCTGAATACCGATGCGCAACGTCGACTCGGCAAAGGCAGCGTTGGCGGCCAGCAATAACAATGTTCCTGTCACGACGCGTGCGATTTTCATGGCTGGCTCTCCACTGCAAGGGATTGATGGTGCTTGAACAGATTCAGGCGCTGGGTGTAGGCAGCGCTGGGTGTCGGAAGGATCAGCGTGGCGCTGCCTGCGTTGGCGATTTCACGCCAGAAGTGGCAGGCGACCTGGCGTTCGGCCTCGACCGTTTCCATGACCGGCGCAGCCTCCTTGCACAGCGCACGAGCGTGCGGGCAACGGGTATGAAAGCGGCAGCCTGAAGGCGGGCGGCTGGGGCTGGGCATATCGCCGCCGAGTAACGGACGCGGCTGGCGCAGGTCAGGGTGGCTGACCGGCACGGCGGCCATCAACGCCTGGGTATAAGGGTGCAAGGGGTTTTCGAACAGCGCGTCGACCGGCGCCAGTTCGACGATTTCACCCAGGTACATCACCGCCACGCGGTCGCTCATGTGGCGAATCACGGCCAGGCCATGGGCAACAATCACCAGAGTCAGGCCGAATTGATGCTTGAGGTCTTCGAGCAGGTTGACCACTTGCGCCTGCACCGAAACGTCCAGCGCCGAGACCGGCTCGTCACCGAGGATCAGGCGCGGCTCGGAAGCCAGTGCGCGGGCAATGCCGATGCGCTGGCGTTGGCCACCGGAGAATTCATGGGGATGCCGACCACCGTGTTCAGGAGCAAGGCCTACGGTGCGCAGTAAATCGGCGACTCTTTCCTGACGGTCGCTGCGACTGGCCTGACTGTGTAGCCAGATTGGTTCGCCAACGATGGATTCCACGGTCATGCGTGGATTCAGCGAGGCGAACGGGTCCTGAAAGATGATCTGCAGGTCACGGCGTACCTGACGCAGCTTTTCCGGTGTCAGGTTGGCGAGGTTGCGGCCCTCGTAGATCACGTCACCCGCAGTCGGTTGCAGCAGGTTGAGCAGCAGACGGCCAAGGGTGGATTTGCCCGAGCCGGACTCGCCTACCAACGCCAGCGTCTCGCCCTTGCGGACTGACAGGTTGACCTCATTGACGGCCTGTACCGGCGGCTTCTTCCGCTGCAAAAGGCCGCTTTCCACGGCAAAGTGCTTGCTCAGGCCGATGCCTTCGAGAATGGGCTTCTGCACGTTGCTGTCGGGGCTTGGGCGCCCGGCGATATCTCGTTCGGAAAGGTTCACGCACTGACTCCCACATGCTGTTCCAAAGGCGCCCGGATGCACGCGGCGAAGTGTCCGGGAGACAACTCAAGCAGCGGCGGGCGTTCGTCTCGGCATTGCTGGATCACGAACGGGCAGCGCCCGGCGAAGCGGCAGCCGCTGGGCATTTCTGCCGGTGTCGGCACCCGGCCGTTAATCGTTGCCAGGCGGCCTTCACGAGGGCCGATCGAGGGCATCGAGCCCATCAGGCCGATGGTGTATGGATGTTGCGGATCGTCGAACAGGGTTTTCACCGGGCCGCTTTCCACGACGCGTCCGGCGTACATGACCATGACCTCATCGGCGACTTCGGCGACTACACCCAAATCGTGGGTGATCAGAATCATCGCCGTGCCGGTCTCGGTCTGCAGGTTGGCGATCAGCGAAAGGATTTGCGCCTGAATGGTCACGTCCAGCGCGGTGGTCGGTTCGTCGGCAATGATCAGCGCCGGGTCATTGGCCAGCGCCATGGCAATCATGGCCCGTTGCCGCATGCCACCCGAGAGTTCATGCGGGTAGGCGTCCAGCCGCTGGCGAGCGTCCGGCACGCGGACCTTTTCCAGCATCTCCAGAGCGCGCTGGCGGGCTGCCTTGTCTGAGACGCCCTGATGACGCATCACACTTTCAGCGATCTGCTCGCCGATGGTGAAGACCGGATTGAGGGAGGTCATCGGCTCCTGGAAGATCATCGCCATACGGTTACCGCGCACGTCCAGCAAGCGCTCTTCGGACATGCCCAGCAAGGCTTCATCGATCAGCAGCGAATCGCTCGCGTCGACCCTGGCCGTTGACGGCAACAGGCCCATCAGGCCCATCGAGGTCACGCTCTTGCCACAGCCGGACTCGCCGACGATGGCCAGGGTCTTGCCACGCTTGACGGAAAACGACACGCCGTCGACAACATTGGCGGGCGCACCGGCAAAGCGGACGGTCAGGTCGCTGACGCTGAGCACCGTGCCGTCGCCGTTTTCTGTGAGGTGGGCAGTGGCGCTCATAGGCTGGCCTCCAGGTCTTGGTTGATAACGGTGTTCAGGGCCTGTTGCAGCGCACGTAGATGGCCGCGCATGGCAGTGGCGGCCTTGATCGGATCGCGGCTTTCAATGGCGCTGACGATGTCGTCGTGATCGTGGCTGTAGGTGTCGAGGCGGTCGGCATTGCGCGCCCGGTGACGCAAGTCGCGCCAGGCGGGGTCCAGACGGATCGCATCGAGCATTTCGAAGATGTCCAGCATCAATCGATTACCCGCCGCTTCGGCAATGGCGCGGTGCAGGGCGCTGTCCCACAGCTCGATGCCTTCTGCATCGGTCTGCTCGGCGACCTGCTGGCGAGTAGTGCGCTCGGCAAGGCGGCGCAGAATCGCCATCTGCTCACCATTGGCCCGTACCGCGGCCAATGAGGCAAGTGCCGGCTCCAGATGCAGGCGCGCTTCCATGACCTCGGTGAAATTGGTCCGCCCGGAAAGCCGCGCGAAGCTCATGGCGGCGCTGGGTGGAGTAGGTCCGACAAAGGTCCCTTTACCTTGCCGGCGCCAGACCTGGCCTTCGGCTTCCAGCACCGACAGGGCGCGACGAACTGCCCGTCGGCTGACCCCGAAATCGGCCGCCAGATCCCGCTCGGTAGGCAATGCCCGCTGGGGGAAGGCGGCATGCTGGGCAACGATCTGGCGCAACGCATCCAGCGCCAGTTTCGAAGAGTTGTCGATGGGAATGTCAGGGTCGAACCTTTGCATCGTGGTACTCGCGCCAGACCGGAAAAAGAGGCCCTGAGCTGCCCGCAGGCAGGGTTTCCAGGCAACAGGGCTGGTGCAAGAGCGATGCCAATGAAAATTGGTTCGGTCAATTTTGTACGGCAAGATGGCCAGCGGCGGCTATGGGTCAAGCCTGGCGGGCCAATGTTCAAAGGTCCGCCGGCCTGGTCCACGCCAGGGTGAGGGGATTGGTTCGCCGGTGGGTGAACCAATTTTCAGCGGGTACGGATTTATTGCATCAATGCGGGCAGGGTGCGCCAAAGTGCGCCGCTAGGTGGTCGACCGGAATGCTGCATCGGGTGGCGCGGCTCGCCATTCCAGGCCCAGATCGAGCAATGCGGCCCCCAGCGCCTTGCCATGGGCATCAAGAGCCAGCGATCGTGTGACTCCGCCACGCAGGATGCCGGGTAGAACGAAGTTGAGCGCACCCACATGCGGCAGTTCGTAGCGGCGTACGGGTGGTCCGGTTGGGTCCAGCAGTTCGGCAAAGTGTTCAGTGACCAACTCCACCGTCAGCAGCTCAGCAAGACGTGGATAATCGTCGATGTGAAAGGCAACGACGGAGATATTAGACACGTCACCCTTGTCACCGGTACGTGTGTGAGCGATGTCCCGCAGTTGGGTGGTGTTCATATCATGTCCTCTATATGCACCTGCAGTTTGACTGCGTCCCTCGGCAGGAACAGTGACGCCACGGCTACTACCTGGCGGACTGACTTGCTCGCACCGCCGCCTCCGTACGGGCCGTTGGTATAGAGAGTTTCCACTTCATTGCCGACGCGTACCGCATCGTTTTTGTCCACGCAACGCGCGGCCACCCGAAGGCGTACCTCCCAGGGCTCGCCCTCGGCGCGCGCTCCAAGGTGACTTCCATGCAAGGCGTTAACGCCGATCAGTTCGGCTCGAATGTCCTCACATGCCACGCCTGTCAGGGCCAGACGTTTGAGCACGATGTCCTTCGCCAACTGTCCGCGAGCCAGTGCGCCGGGGCCGCCGTAGGACATTTGTCCTTCGCCGATCCAGCCATCGAGAAAACCCACTGACACCTTCAGCGTTTCGGGGCGTGCGTGTCCGTCCGCCCCCTGAACGCGCACTTCGTTTCTTGCGATGGATTCGAAGGCAGCATGAGTGAAGTCCGCGCTGACATCGGGCGTCAGGTAGGCGGCAGGGTCATGCACTTCGTACAGCATTTGCTCGGTGCAGGTGGCGGTATCAATACGGCCACCGGAGCCTGCCACTTTGCTGATGAGCGCATTGCCTGCCGTATCTATCTCGGCCAGCGGGAAGCCCAGACGATCGAGGTCCGGGACGTCTTTAAAACCGGGATCCGCGAAATAGCCGCCGCTGACCTGGCCGGCGCATTCGAGCAAATGCCCGACCAGGGTTCCGCGGCCCAGTAAAGCCCAGTCGTCCTCGGCCCAGCCGAACTCGAACATTTGCGCTGCGAGAAACAGTGAAGGATCAGCGACCCTTCCGGTAACGATCACGTCAGCATCGGCGCGCAAGGCCTGGATGATGCCTTCCACACCCAGGTAGGCATTGGCCGAAATGAGTCTGTCACCGAGGGATCGCAGTGACCGGCCATTGTCGAGGGTTTGATCGGGCTGTTGCAGCAGGGCTGCGAGCACGTCATCGCCTGTCAGCGCTGCGACTTTCAAGCCGCTCAGGCCAAGCTCTGCCGCTATCCGGCGTATTTCGCTTGCGGCGCCAAGCGGATTTGCGGCTCCCATGTTGGTGATGATTCGCAAGCGGCGGCGCGCGCCATCAGTACCTTTGCCCACAAAAGGCAAGACTCGGCGCATACGTTCGCTCAGCAATGGATCGTAGCCTGCTGATGGGTCCACCAGACGCGACTGCTGTGCCAGCGCAATGGTACGTTCCGCGAGGCATTCAAATACCAGGTAATCCAGTTCTCCATGCTCGGCCAGCTCGATCGCCGGCTCGATGCGGTCGCCGGAATAACCAGCCCCTGAACCAATCCGTATTGTTTTCATTCAGAAAACTCCTATGACCATAGCGGTCAGGGTCATGATGACCGAGGCCGCAAACAGGAAAGGGATAGTGAAGCGCTGGTGATCGGCCAGCTCGATCTTGCACAGGCCCACCAGCAGAAAGGTCGCTGGCGTCAACGGGCTGACCGGGAAGCCGGTGGTATGCACGCCAAGCAACGACGCCTGTGCGACCTGCATCGGGTCGACACCGAGCGCTTTGCCGACCTCGGCGACCACGGGCATGATGCCGAAGTAGAAGGAGTCCGGATCGAAAAGCAGGCTCAGGGGCATGGATAGAAAGCCTACAACCACCGGGATCAGCTTGCCGTGCCCGGCCGGGATCTGGCCCACGGCCACTTCTGCCATGGCCTTCAGCATCCCGGTGCCTTGCATGATGCCTGTGAATACCCCGGCAGCCAGCAGAATACTGGCCATGGTCAGGGCTGTTTTGGCGTGTGCGTCGATACGCGCCCGTTGTGCGTCCACGGCAGGGTAGTTGATGCACAAGGCAATCACGGTGCCGAGCATGAACATCACCACCGGGTCTACAACCCCCGCGATCATCACGCCCATCACCACCAGCGTCAGCAGCAGGTTGATCCAGAACAACCGAGGTTTGCGCAGTTCACACTCGGCGTCGCTGAGTACGCGTTGGTGGGGTTTTACATCGAGATTGTCAGGGCCCAGGCCCAGGCGTCGCTCTTCGCGCCGTCCCAGGAAAAACGCGCAGGTGAAGACGAAGATCAGTCCGACGATCTGTACCGGAATGAGCGGCTGAAACAGATCCGAAACCGGCACGTGAAGGGCGGCGGAAGAGCGCAGCACCGGTCCCGTCCAGGGCAGGAAGTTGACCCCCGCAGCCATCGCCGTCACACACGCCAGTATGCGTTTATCCATGCCAAGGCGCGTGTACAGCGGCAGCATTGCGGGAATGGTCACAAGAAAGGTTACCGCGCCGGAGCCGTCCAGATGCACCAGCAGCGCCAGCAGTGCGGTGCCCATGACGATGCGGGTTGGCCGTGTGCCGACCCGTTTGAGGATGCGATCGATGATCGGATCGAGCATGCCGGCATCCGTCATGATGCCGAAGAACAGAATGGCGAATACAAACATCCCGACGACGGGCGCAACGTTCTTGATGCCGGTGATGATGAAGCCACTGGTTTGCAGACCGAAACCAGCGAGGAGGGCGGCGATGATCGGCAGGGCGATCAATGCAACCAGAGGAGAGATGCGTTTGCTCATGATGCTGACGAGCATGGCAAGAATGGTTATCACACCGAGTGTGGCGAGCATTGGCTGATCCTCTTCGGCATCCCTGTGCGCGGCAGCGACGAGACACCCTATTGTTGTTTTGCAAGAGTAATAGCAACGACGCTATGCTCTGTGAATTGAAATATTCACTGGGTCTTGTTCGGAAAAACAAAATGAAGAATTCGATCCAGCACATCCGCGCCTTCCTGTCAGTGGCTCAGACCGGCAGTTTTTCCAAGGCTGCAGCCGCTCTCAACTTGTCGCCGTCTGCACTGACCGTGCAAATCCAGCAACTGGAGGATTGGCTCGGCGTTGCCTTGCTGGAACGAAGCCCACGCCATGTCTGCCTGACCGGCGCCGGGCAAAATGCGCTGTTGCCCATGGAGAAACTGCTGCTGGATCTGGACAACATTGTTAGCGCCGCGCGGGATATCGCAGCCTCACGACGCGGCCTGATCACCATCGCCGCATTGCCATCGCTGTGTTCCGGCGTACTGCCTACAGTGTTGAAGACGTTTCGCGAGCGATTTCCCGGTGTCGAGGTCAGGCTGCGAGATGTCGTCGCGCAACGAATCGATGCGCTTGTCATGGAGCGCGAGGTGGATTTCGGATTAGGCGTACAGGCTCGGCCCACCCATGGGTTGGAGTTCAACGCCATCCTGGAAGACCGTTTATGCCTGTTCGCTCCCAAAGACCATCCACTGGCGAAGCGTTGCGCAGTGAGACTGAACGAGATAGCTGTTTTCCCGATCGTTCTTAGTGGCAGGGAAAGCAGCGTTCGCGATCTGGTCGAGCGAGTGTTTGCTGACGAGCAACTGCCTTTATCTGCGGGTCTGGAAGCCAATTACATGTCTACGGTACTGGCGTTGGTCAGACAGGGGCAGGGCATTACGCTTCTTCCGGAGTCGGCGGACGATGGGCGGGGAGACCTGAGCAAAGTGCCAGTTGATCATCCGGGTGTCGTTCGGCAGATCGGGCTTATTACCCGTACGGAGCAAACAATGGCTCCAGCCGTTGTCGAATTCGTTCGGTTGCTGGAGGATCTGCGCACCCTCGGCAATCACAGCCGTTGATTTGCTATTGGTACAATGATTCGAATTCCCCTGTTCACTTGAAATGAAGACCCGATGCAACTCATTACCGAAATCATTCATCCCGACCTGAAGTCCACACAGGGCAGAATATTCCGACGTCATGCGGCACGCGGCATCGTATTGAGGGATGAGAAAATCCTTTTACTCTTTACTGAACGCTATAACGACTTCAGTTTTCCCGGTGGCGGCCTTGATGCAAACGAGGACATTGTTACTGGTCTGAAGCGTGAGCTTGAAGAAGAGACGGGCGCTCGCGAAATCCAGGTGCTCGAGCATTATGGTTACATTGAGGAGTACCGGCCCTATTGGAAGCCCCAGTATGATCTGATGCTCATGACCTCGCATTTCTATATGTGCGATGTCGCGCACCAGTTAGAGCCCGTGAGGATGGAAAGCCATGAAATAGCCAATGGCATGCGGCCCGTCTGGATCGGCGTAACTGAAGCCATCGCCCATAATGAGGCTGTTATGCAGCGCCAGGAGTCTTCGATGGGGCAGTCCATACAGCGCGAGATCTTTATGCTGAGAAAAGTTGAAGCAGAGTTGATCGTCAGTCGGTGAGTGTTTTCTGCCTGGGGAAAGTGTGGGAGGAGGTGCTTTTTGGTGTTGGTTGATAACTCAACTAAATGACTGTTTAGTTGAGTTATCAACCTCAGGGGGTTTTGAGGCTGGGCGAGGGCGGTTGTTCTGCTGGCGCACAGGGGCCTCGGCTCAACCTGATTTTTAGTCATCTGCACCGGTTAAAAAGAGACTCGACCGGTAATGCATTTTTGTACTTCCCCACCAATCCAGATGCGCTCGCCAATGTGTTCCACCTGAATTCGTCCGTGACGCCCCAACGCCGTACCTTGGCTGACGGTATATCTTTTCGGCATTAGCCCGGCTGGTATTAGCCATTGGGCAAGGCTGGCATTAAGGCTGCCAGTAACAGGGTCTTCGGCAGACCTGTTGCTAATGAAGGCTCGAACTTCGATATCAGCTTGTGCATCTAGTCCGATCCAATGGGCAAAGGCTCCTACGTTATCAGGATGGGTAGGACGCATGAGAAATGTAGTCTCGCTAAGGTTTGTCGCAACGTGCGAATGCGGCCATTTGTTCGGCGGTCAGATCATCAGCGTCGCTTACGACTGCGAGTGCATTGCCTTCCAAGGGCTTACTGGCGAATACATCAACCTGGTGAAAACTCAGTGTATTGGGCATAAAGCTCTCGTAGGTCGGGTTACGTGGGAAAAGTAACCCTAAATACATCGCAGGATAGTGTCCACCAGGTGCGCATGGTTGGATCTGGTTCTCGACCCAATTGATGCTAATGCGTACGACCTGGTCATCGAGGTATCGCGACAGCACTGCAGATCCATGCTCTCAATTTGGTAAAGGAACTGGATGCAGAACTGGGTTCGTCAGCACATGAAGTGTTTGTAAGTGGCGGTTTAGCTCAGGCGAGACTCGAGGTTGGTTGGCATGTGCAGGCAGGAGCCTTTTCCTGCTGAAGTGCGCTGAGCACTGGTCCAGATTACGTAACACTTTGTTACGCATAATGTATATTATGTTAAATTATGATCTGACACTCGCCAACGTGATCTTTGTCGTGCTTATCACTTGAGTGTACGCTCCCTATGAAGAACTGATTGACCGTTCAGCGCTTGCGATTCCATGAGTAACCCTGGCGACTCAATGCGCCTAGTACTTATATTGGAAGTCCGGCGCCGCTTAAAGACAGTTCCCGAGCACCTGAATGCGCTCAACGCCTGGCGAACGTGCATGTCCTTTCTCATATCACAATCTCGACGGCCTGAATTCCAAGACCGCCACCACAAAGTGCTTTGCCCGATCCTAGAGTCGATGATGCACTGGAGTTGGTCAATCCGAGGGAAAGCCTTGGATAATTGGAACGGCACCGACGCAAAGGCTCTTATAGAGTTCATCATGAGACCGCCGGTTGCGTGGGTAGCGACACCAGATTGTAGCCGGTACTCCAAAAAGACCCGCGGGAATTTCGCAGACAAGCCTCTCGATCCGCTATGGCGTCCGATCATCCGAAAAATCTTCTCGGGCGATGATCCAAGTCTGAGTTCTAAACACCACCGGAACTGGTTTATAACGCATGGACGGGAGTATTTCGCCTTCACCGATTCTCTGCCAAGCCCCAAGTCGCTCGCCAATGCCTACGACAACTTGGAACAACTCTCCGACCTGATGGGTATTGCGGAGTCGCTCACAAACTATAGTGAGAAATCGGAACCGTTTTTGTTCATCGTCGCAGCGGCCCTCCACTCGGACATTCCCATGAAGGCGCTCGGTGCCACACAGACCATCAAGCCAACGTTCTCTGCCTTCAAACCTCGAGACTTCGAAGCATCCGATCCAGTCTAAAATCAGCCCAAAACTGAATTTGCGAGCTTTTACCTGGCTTCACAGCTGGGGATTGCCAAGGGGCCAGGGATTTTCGAAAGTCCGCTTTACCTTGGTCGGCGCTTCCGCCTTTCTGCTCAATTCCAGCCCTACTTCCAGCGCTATGTGCAATTCAGGCACGAGCATGACCGATTGCTGAGTCCTCATAGCTACCTGCTTCCTTTGCTGCGTGGCATCGATGCTTATGGGTACGGCAGCCTCATTGAAAAGCTCAGCGACTTTACCAACAGCATCTTACAAGCCCTTCGCGAGAGGCCTGCATCGGCTCGGATGCACTGGAAAGGCTCGGACAAGCTTGAGCCCAGTTCTTCGCTCACATTTGCCGAGCTGCGTGAATCGGCAAAGCGCGCAGGCTGGATTCCGAAGATTTTCGTCTCCCAGGATGTTGGGGCTAAAGCAGACATTTGGCCAGATATTGGCATTCGACCAGATATATCGAAATCTCAGTGGTTTCAGCCCCACTGAGGGTAGAAAGTTAACTGTGGGAGCTTGGCTACTGAAGGGACTGGTTTGCCTCAGCCCCCGTAATATCTACGTCTAGGAGCTAGCGCCCTCCTCTCTACGACGCACGCGACGATAGATCATTAAGGGCGCGCACCGTAGGGTCGGCTGTAGTCTTTGCAATCACAGGGCCGCCAGTGTAGACGTTTGATAGAACTAGTAGGACGGCTTAATGAGTCCCCTGCTCCGCACGACCTCACATCCTGCGTCGACAAGCCTGGGCTAACGCCGACTAGGCTGATCGTTATGGTTAACTGGTCGCTCTTCAGAGCGCCGCTGAAACTCCGTCGTGGGTGGAGGAGCAGGCGTTTTGTTTTCCTGATTTTTAGGCTTCTGATCATTGCTCATGAATATAACTCCCTGCCGATGCTAATGACTGCCAACAGCGACAGCGCCCACGCGGCGTAGACCATCTCGCTGTAGGCAAAGTCTAGAGGTTTGGATTTCTCGTCGATAGCCGACTTCAATTTTTCTAAGGTGTCGACGTAGCAATTATAGAGGTGCTGTTGATGAGCTTGAGAGGCAGCGTTTTTCATCCATTCTGCGGTCTCACGGCTTGAGGGCAGCGATGGGCAGTCCCGTATTCTGAGCGCATTCAAGGCGTGGCCCCAAGAGCACACCACGCAGAACCCAGCGGCGAGGAACGAACCAAAAGCCAAGATATCCAGGGGGCCATGGAAAGCGAAAATCACCTTCCCCTTTGCGCTTACGAGAGCGGTCAGAGCCACGATCACAACCGATACAGCAGTGAGGAACTTAGCGCATTTGTTCTCAAAGTGATCGAATCGCGCCTGCTCGTCTTTATAGCGGTCTTTCAGGTAGGTCAGGGTTTCGTCCATGAGAGCGTCCGTCTGTCTGCGCTTGGTTAGAAGCCGCCGTATATGAAAACTAATGCTCAAGCAAAGCGTCTATGAGTGGTGCACCAGTACAGAATGCCAAGCAGCCAGGGGGTGAATCATGAGCTCAAATCACTATCGCGGTTTGGTACGTTCCCATCAACAGCGCATTGCTCGCCTGAGGGAATCTCACGCCCGGAAACTCCACGAGGCGGCAAAGCATGGAGAAGCCAGCCGTAAAGCCGAGACGGAGGCGACACGTGCTCAGTCTGCGTCGACTGTCAGAACAAAGCAACAACAAGCGCAGCGGTATGATGGCCAGAGAACCAGAGCTGAGGTAGACGCGGCGAAGATCGTCGCCGATATCAACCGTGAAATGGCTCGGCTTCTAGCAGACCAGCAGCAGCTCGACAAAGCCTTGGAACGGGAGCTAAAGGAAGCAGCCCGCAAGCGACAAACTGAACAGCAACGGCTAAATCAGCAGGTCGACCGAGACATCCAGTCACGCAACCGCCAACTTAACGTCTTGCAATCTGGCCTAGCTAATCAAATGGCCCGGGCAGACGATCTAGAGCGTGAAGTGGCCAAGCTTCAACAACTGCCTGAACAAATTTTGATTTTATTTTTCGGTGCTGATCCCGGTCGCAAATCTGAAAAAGCACTAGATCTCCAAAACGAAATCCGTGGGGTCAACTCCCACATCCGCGCTTCTAAGCATCGTGACGCTTTGAAGGTAAACTCTCACTGGGCTGTTCGTGCGGAGGATCTACTCCAAGCGCTTGATGAAAACGAGCCGGCCGTCATGCACTTCAGTGGGCATGGAACAAGTGCCGGACATTTGGTGTTAGAGAGCCCGAATGGTGAACCTCACCTGGTACCTCTGGAAGGAATGCTGCGTGCAATAGCAGGGAGCGCCCGCTATTTGAAGCTAGCCGTTTTCAATTGCTGCCATTCCTTGGAGCTGGCAGAACGTTGTTCTGTGCATGTTCACGCGGCCATTGGCATGGACGGCGCCATAGCAGATGAGGCAGCCAAAGACTTCGCCGCCCGGTTTTACGCGTCAATCGGCTTTGGGCAGGATATTCGTGAGGCTTTTAATCGGGCGACCACTCAACTTGCTATGACATATCCTGGTGAGTCGCACATCCCTCAGCTGTTCATAAACGCACTCGCAACGGAAGCTGACCTTACCTTGGTCAAGGCGTAGGGAGTTTTGTATCGCTCAACCATCTCGTTGGAGGGTTATCCCAACTTGGCGGCGCGTTCTCTACGGCTCTGCGGGCACCGGTTCAGCAATTGAGACTACCATCCGGTGCAAGTATCCAAGTCGATTTTTCTGACAAGCCAATGCTGGGTATAGTGATCGTGAAGGAACTCTTCACAGACATGTATGATGAGTACAGCGAGCGCGCTCTGGCTTTCATGGATAAGCATCAGGTTCCTGTGGTGTTCTTCGACGACCCCGCGCTGGAGGTACTCACGCCTCGGTGTGAGACTGAGGCAGCCTTCCTTTCGGCATGCCATGACGTATTTTGGTTTGCTGTCGAAAACGGCGAATATCCAAAACTGCGATTCTAGGAGAGCCGCTAATGGACTTTCCCCTTTCCATTAGCCTGTAAAGTGGAGTCATAGCTAGGGCGATCACGGGGCGTTCGATAAAGCCGAGGGGCCGACTGCGTCCATGGGCTCGCGCCGCAGCAAATACCAAATATCAGGATCGCTATTACCAAGATGGAACCAACAGTGCTCAGTACTTTCGCCAAAGGTGATCTCTTCGAGGAGCAGGTTTTCCAATTCCTGAGTCGCGAGATCGATGAAGGGCGGTTTTTTTGCCGGCCTGAGCATTGCCAGATATTCAGGAAGAGACGCTATTACTCCCGTGATCGAGAAGACGATATCGTTTTTGACATTGCCATAGAGATCTTCCTTCCTGACCAACCTAAGCCGTCAATAATTGTCCTTGTCGAATGTAAGAATTATGCGGGCACCGTTCCGGTTGGAGATATCGAGGAGTTTGGGGCCAAGATCCGCCAAGTCACAGGATTCAATGCAAAAGGGATATTCGTATCGTCAAGCGCCTTCCAGTCCGGCACGATCAATATCGCCAGGAATCAGGGTTTCGGTGTTATTCGGTATTTTCCGGACGAAGGCTTCCAATGGGAGCTGGCTCGCGCCCTCCTCACGGGCGTGAGAAATGCATCATCGCGAAAGCGTGCTGAAATTGAGTACGCTCTGACCCAGCCTGGCTTTCGGCCGACTCTCACGGGAGCTTATGCTGTCACCCCAGGGGGCTAGACCAATGCTTGGGAGGGGATCTGGACAGGGCTCGATCTGGCTGGCAGTTTCGATCCAGCTATATTGGAAATCATTCGGCCTCCTCACCTGCCAGTCCTTAGAATTGGCTATCTCTCTAAGGGAGCAATTGAAAATCTGTCAGAGCAGGTTTTGGGATCTGCCGGTTATACAAGGGGGGTAGTAGATCTGGAAGCCGTAGTCGCTGGTGCGACCACGTCGAGTGTCTTGACCGTTAGCTACGTAGATGAACCAGATGGTGCTTTAGGTAGGATCAGCTTTGCCCCCTTAGAGATAAAAATCAATTCTCGCGACAAAACAGCCCCGATGACCCGGTTCACGCTTGCTCACGAGCTGGGGCACTATTATCTCAATCACGGCCGCTACATTGCACGGGAGAGCCTACGTTCGAAGGACATTGATCAGTTTGAGCGCATCGCTGTCCCCAAAAGCGAATTGGAACGCCTCGAATGGCAAGCGAATACATTTGCGTCTTACCTACTGATGCCTGAACGGCATTTTCTCGAAGCTTTCTCGCTTCTGGTTGAGCACCACGATATTCGCAACCGAGGACATGGCGCCCTTTTTCTCGATGACCAGCGTGACAACATCAGAAATTATCACTTGGTGCTGGACGCGCTGAGCCGATATTTTGCTGTTTCTAAAAGCGCAGCGGCCATCCGTTTGCGAGGCCTTGGAGTCTTAGTCGAAGCCTGATCCCGCGTAGGTTATTCAGTGGCGCGGATGGCTTGTGGCGGACGAGGAGCCATCTCCGCCGGCGAAAGTGACTTGCATAGCACGCTTCTTCAGCAGCGCCCGAGCCTAGATAGGATGCAGCATCGGGCGTTTTATGGGCAAGCTGCCAAGCTGGTGGGCTATAGTCCCAAGCGCCCGGCCCGCTGTTAAAGACCACGCCATGCCAGCGATTTTTCCCAGCCACCTATCGACGAGCCTATATGGAACGACATCTTTACCGCTTCCGCACAGCGGAGCGCTTATTGGGGAGTACGGCTACTGACATCAAGACAGCCCTCCCAGGCGAGCTAGAAAATCTTGAGATTTATTTTGCCCCACCTGAACAACTCAATGATCCCCTAGAAGGCTACAAAGAAGTCTACTGGGCAGGCGATGAAATTATATGGAGAAACTTCTTCAGGCACTATCTCCTGGTGCTGGCGCTCAGAAGTTGGGAGTTGGATGAAGCGGTGCGACTCGGAACACCCCTGCCAAAAAATCTTCCCATAGAGCAGTACCCTTCCAACCTACGTGGAGCTTTCCAGGCCGGGTACCAAGAGATGGATGCGCTGATCGGCGGCTGCGATGTCATCCAAGGCTATGTGCGCGCTCTTTCAAAGAATGAAGCGAGGCACTATAGGCCAGAGCTGTCGTTCTATCTTGCGACCTTGCACACTCGCTTGTTGTCCACCGTGCTGCTCGTCAACTTCAAGCACGGGCTGTCTGGTGTGTACCCCGACCAGACGTCCGAGGATCCGCTAGGTGATCGCGACCTACACCTACAGGCCATCTCTAACATAGAAGCTCAGGACGGCACGCTTCGAGACGCTGGCTCGTATGAAAAAATGGCGTTACTCAATGCGACATACGCTATTAGAACCGCGCACGTTATGCCAGGTGGTCACATCGGGGCACGTGAATTAATTACCGCTTTCGTGCCCCACTACCTTGATCAGATCGAACGACTGATGTACCCGCAATGGTATGTCGCCTGCTTCATGAAAGAGTGCAATAACTCGGCGATTTGGGGTAGCTATGGTGATAATCATAGGGGAATCTGTTTGAGATATCGCGTTCTCGGCGACGCGCCCTCAATGACCATGGAAATGAATAAGCCAGACGGCAGAGGATACAACGGTATCTCTCACAGCTTCCAAAACATGAGCTTCAAAGAGGTGTTTTATGATCGAGAATTTTCAGAGATGGACTTCTTCAGATTCCTCGGTAACGTTTCGAATGAAGCTCTGAGTGGCTTCTGGTACAGCGATACCCAAGGAAATCTCAGCAGCAAAAGCGAGTGGTTGAGATCCCACTCGAATGAGCTTTGGATGGAACACCACCAAAATATCGATTTCGCGCTGACGTCCAAGCTTCCTCAATGGGGATCAGAAAAAGAGTATCGCCTGGTGCTGAGTTCCTACCTCGATATTTCCGACAAAAAGCACCGGATCCTCAAGTACCGTTTCACAAGCCTGGATGGCCTGATTTTTGGCATCAAGACTCCGCTGGAAGACAAGCTGAAATGCATCCGAATAATCAGAGCCCACTGCGAGCGAGAAGGCATTGAGTCGTTCAATTTCTATCAGGCTTACTATGATCCGCAGACTAAATCCATCGAACATGGATTGCTACCCATCACCCTTTATGAAGCTGATCCTGAGTCCGAAGAACCGTCAGGCCGCGAAGATTTTTAACGTTGCGGTACCTATGAGCACTGCCCGTCTCCAAGGTTATGGGCCACCTATGAGAGCCGGCTTCTTGCTTTTTTGCAAGGGAGCTATTTGTCCTTAGGTCTCACCAGACGCCGACGTCTTTTGGCATGACGCCCCACAATGGGTTAGTCCACAGCTTACGCCAGGACATCCTGCCTCTCTGTGGGTGGTGAACACAGTTAGCCGACCGATTTCGACACTCGCTCATCCCAAGTCTCAAGGACAAACGCCGCGATAGTGTGCGCTGCATGGACGGCAAGCCTCGCATGCCTAGGTTTGAGCTTGTAGGGGCGCTTCACCGATCCGTGTGCTGTGCTGCCGTGCGTACGCAACGCGCCTATCCCATTAACAGTGGCCATGATCCCACTGATGATCTCCTGCAGATCTCGCTCTTCGACGATAGACGCATCCAAGCCGAGGTCGATTTTAACAACCTTCCACACCGCCTGAAGATCCTGCTTGGCAGGCATACTCAGGTGAGTATGTTCCTCGATGTAGATCTTGAATACGGTTTCAAGAATGTTGCATGCAGCGGATACAGCTTCACGGGGACTCGCCGTCACATTTTTCAGTGCTCGATCGAACTCAAAATCTATAACCTCAATGTTCCGCGACTTGACCAGCTCTGCCAGAGATTTGGTGGCTATTCCTTGGCCCCGGTTCAATACCCCTCCTGAGCTGTAAGTGAATCCGGCCCTGGCCAAGCTGTCCCGTATCCTCTTCACCCTAGTTTTTTGAACCTCAATGGCGTCTTCTGTCTGCCAAAAACTGGTACTCGGGTCAGCCGGTTCCATGTATTTTTCGATGATGCGTCCAATGACGGAGAGCGAGCGGTCGCCGCACTCTTTATTGATACGGCGAAGCCATTCAAGTGCCTTTACAGCCTTGCTTCCGTCAGGCGGATCACCGGGTGCCTCGGCATACATGAACAGGCTATCCAAGCTCGCATGCGTCTCTGTCTCGGACACAGCGTCAGCGATAGCAGCCAAAACGTACGCAGGTATCGGAAGCTTATCCATTAGCCAGTTATCTCGTAAGGATTGCGTTCGATTCTACCTGAGGCCCGGTAAGGTCACTACCATCGGTGATCGACTTAGCAGCCGCGTAGACCCTGCAGATTGACTTACCGCGCCATGCGCTGAGGATTCATACATCGAGAGTTGTGCCGACTTTTGCTCATGGGCACCATGGCAAGAACAAGAACAAGAACAAGAACAAGAACAAGAACAACAAGGAGCGCATTTTATGTCACAAGCCACTACTCACCGCTCCCAATTGGAAAACCCGGATGCTTGCCGCCTGGAGCATCATTGGCGGCGCCGAACGAGCCCTTGCCGCGCAGCTTGATTACAGCGATGTACATAACTACTGGCCTAGCGTCGACTTTTGTGAGCCGGACTGGGATGAGGAGGTCAAGCATTGGGCTTCCTGCCTGACCTCCTACGACGATCCTTCTGAGTTCAATATCTGTTCTTGGCTAGGAAGCCCTCCCCGGCCCGGGTTGGTTTTCAAGGTCTAGAAGCGAACGAGGAGTAGATATCCGGGAG
This sequence comes from Pseudomonas sp. MEJ108, assembly GCF_030208985.1. Taxonomy (NCBI): domain Bacteria; kingdom Pseudomonadati; phylum Pseudomonadota; class Gammaproteobacteria; order Pseudomonadales; family Pseudomonadaceae; genus Pseudomonas; species Pseudomonas sp. MEJ108. The sequence continues at coordinate 55,557 of NZ_JARVSW010000027.1, read as the reverse complement.
TATGCGTTTAGCGCTACAACCAGATGGGACGTAGGGGCTTCGTGTGAGCGACGATGTAAGCGTCGTGCCTTTAGTGAACTTCGCTTAACAGGGCCAAGGTAACGGTGAGCCAATTTTCAGCCCGACAGCGGCGCGATGAGTCTTCAGCGCAGCCCAAACCCCATCCGCTTCAGCTCCTCAACCAGCTCCTCTCGCCCATGCAGGCTCGAGACACTGCGAAGCCGATTGACCACTTGCTCCGACCAGCCGGAAGCCGTCATGCCCTCACGCTGGTAGAAGGCGCCCAGGCGCTCATCGTATACAGCCACCGCTTCCACATCTGCCGCTACCGAGTAGGTCTCGCGGTGAAGCACTGCGCCTTGGGGGAGCCGTGGTTTTACCTGAGCTGGTCGCTCGGTAGATGGATATCCTACGCAGAGACCGAAAACTGGATAGACCTGCGGAGGCAGACCAAGCTCCTTGGCCACGCCTTCAATGTCGTTTCGGATGGCGCCGATGTACACGCTCCCAAGTCCCAGAGACTCCAGAGCAACCACGGCGTTCTGAGCGGCTAAGGCGGCGTCAATCGTACCGAGCAACAGGCTCTCCAAGTAAGGCACTGCTTCGAGCTCTACACCCTGCTGCTCAGCAACGCGGGTGACCCTAGACAGGTCGGCAAGCCATACAAAGAACAGAGGCGCCTGCCCGATGTAGGCCTGGTTTCCTGCCAGTGCCGAGAGGCGCGCTTTCCGATCGCTGTCCTGAACAGCGACAACGCTCCAGAACTGCAGGTTTGAAGAGGTGGAGGCGGACTGCGCCGCGGCGACCAGGGTCTCGATGGTGCCGTCAGGCAGTGGCTGATCAATGAAAGCACGGACGCTGCGATGGTCGAGCAACTGATCGATCGTCTCGTTCCAGGGCATGAGGGGTGAGATGTCCGCGGCGCCGTAGCGGGAAGCCAGTTTTGATTGTGCGTTGACTGTCATTCGAGATCTCCAAATAGAGCCCGAGGCTACCAAATCGCCGGCAGTGCTACACGCTTCCCGCGCGAAGTTTCATATACCATGGGGCCCACGCAGTCCCACAAAGGCATGTTTCGATTGTCAGCAAAACCGCTTACTGCCCGCGAGGCCTATCAGGTGCTTCGCGACATCGCTTTGGGCGTTCGCACCATGCGCTGCTTGGGTGAAAAGTCATGGACTGAGATGTACGGCGGCATGATGCCTGTTAAAGAAGTGTAGCGCACGGTCTCAATCGGTTATCCCAAGCTCTATCCTGGTTCCTGCCGCAGCTAGGTTGATCAGGAGTAGCACATCATCAGCGGTTGCCTGACCTCGGGGGCCATGTGCTTGGTGATCTCTTCGATCACCCATGCAGCGCATGGCCACAGTGCCTGCACAGCGAGCAGTACGGCAAAGACAAGGAAAGCCCTCAACAAATAGTCGTGGGCGAGCTTGATATGGCTCACCTTGGCGTTGTTCCCCGGGTAATTATCAATCACTTTGAGAGCGATGTTCTTCGCGAGGCTGGCTACAGGCTGCGATGTGCTCCAGGACTGAGAGATATCGTTGGCTCCAACTGTGTTCGCTGCACTCACTCGAAGCACGCAGAACGCGCAATAGCCGGCGCGTAGGACGTAGATCACCGCAAGAGCGAATACGGTGAGCGATATGGCTCCCAGGACTTTATTGGTCTTGTCGCTCCACAGACTTGGTAGCAAGGAAGCCAGCACGGGTATAAGCGCGGTCACTGCCGCCAGGTACACACCTGCTTTGGTGTCAGCGCCCTTGCGCCGCTCCTGCTCCGCATCGTACATACGGCGAGCTTCATCAAGTGCGACTTCGCTTTCCGCATCCCAGTCACCATTACTGACCGATGCCTTCCACCCGTCGCGCATCTGGTTGTTTGCTGCAATTTGAGCAGGTGTAAGAGGCACCAGCGTCGGCCAGAGTATTTCCCTATCAAACCAAGCCATTTTTGATGCTCTCCAGTTCATCAACAATTGCAGCAGCAATCGGGTATCCAGTCTGATTCTCAATCCAAGCCCACTGCCCGTTGGGGTTGATTTCTAAAAACCAGAGCTTTCCACCTCGATCACACACCAGATCGATAGCCCCGTACCTTAGATTCATCCGTCGAACGAGTTCCCGGCATTGTTCGGCTACCTCATCGGACAGGCTAATTGCTTCATGCTTCAAATCAGGATGACTACCTTTGCGCCAATCAACCTCCGTATCGTCCTTTTCCTGAGACCAGATAGCCGTTGTGAAAACCTGTGAACCCACTACCGTTACGCGGACATCGTATTTTTTGAGCACCTCAGCTTGAATGATCAGGGGAGCAAGGCCGAGGGCGGGTTCATCGTCAGCGGTCAAAGGCTGCAGCCGTGATGTGAACATCACCTTTTCCAGCGCACCCGGCAAAACCGCTTGGCGCAAGGGCTTCCCAATTGCACGGCCCCCTGCTGTCAGGGGCTCAGCCGACTTCAGTCGGTTAGTGATGGTTGTGTTGGGGATGTTGAAACCAAGCTGGTGGGCAACGATGAGCTGTCGAGGCTTGTCTTCAGCAAGAAAGATCCGGGTAGGGTCGCTGAACCATCTCCCTTCCAAACGGAAATAAAGGCTTTTAAGGAAGCTGCTCCATTCCGCTTCAATGTATGCACGCTGGCCTTGATCCTCGACAAGTGCCGCCGCTTGGGGAGCACCTGGACGACGAAAGTATGCGGCCGTCACATCCCGCCCGGAGATCTCTCGCCCCTCGAACTCAATAGACCAGTCGTCTATGGCGATGCAACCCATAGAGCTTCGGGATTGCGGGAGTAATTCGGTATTTAGCCTGAAGTAAGGCAAACTCCGTTTCTGAAGCTCCGCTACCACGAAGTCCATTGTGATATCGCGGCGATTTGTCACCAACAAAAACATGACGACGTGCCTCAGTCTAGGTAGAAACGTTGGTCTAGGCCGAACAGCGGATCTCCTGGATCATCGTTTTCGAGCTCAGCTTCAGTCTTGGTCATTAGCTCTAGCATGGCGTAGCCGCTACCCGGATCGTCTTCTTCTACCACTGTGTCGGTCTTGGTCACTAACTGAAGCAGGTGTGATCCGCGCCCATTGTTGCTCAGGTCATCATCACTCTCTGGAGTAGCGGACGTCTTGGTCAACGTCTCAAGCGTGACGAAGGAGTCATCGTCCTCTTCGGTGTTTACTTTGGTCTTGGTGAGAAGCTCATCGAGCGCACCGCGAGTGATGATGGGTTTGACTCCATCGATTGTCTCCACCACCCACATGTCGTGGAGTGGAGAGTAATAACCTGGCAGGTTATCCGAGCCTGTTCTGGGTACAGCGGTTTTTGCGAGCAAAGGAACGACGCTCTTTGCTTGATCTGTCGTGAAAGTGGGCATCCAGCTGAACTCCTGTATAGCGATTGGCCAACATATCATGACAGGCGTCTCAACAAGCTATCTTCAGCATCCGGAGAACCCCAGTCTTGAGATGGGTCAAGACTGCAGTGACCGCGAGTCTGGCTCAAAAAACGAATGACCAGCTATCCACCCTTAACAGACAGGGCCATCTGTACGTACTCAGCAAGTCGGCTGCTTCTGCAGCGGGCCACGCAAAAACTGCATAAGCAGCAATCGCTGCTACAGAGTGAGGTTCCAAGCGTCATTCATCACCTGCGGAAAAGTAGGCAGTCTTTCGCTCAGGCGTGACGTTCGGCAACAGATCTTCGACGAGCGAGAACTTAGCACTGAAAACCCCGTTGACCATGGCGAGTTCGGACGGCCTGATTCCCGCCCAGAAGAGCACAAGATCCTTATCCCCAGTGCAAAGCAGAATCTTCTCATCCGGGAACGCTGCGAACAGGTGCATCAGCACTTCAAGCGATCGGAGGTCGGCCAGGGCGTTGTAGGCGTCCTCAACCGTATATTTCCTTACGTTAAACTTGAGCAACCCTTTGGCCGGACTCTTACCGTTTGGGACACATACAGTGCTCAAGGCAGCCAGCACGACAAGTGATCGTACTGGGACTTCACATGCTTTCGCGGTGGCCAACACTTCATCCCAGACCTCATTGACGCGTCGCGCGGCTATCGGAGCCCGCAGTTTCGGCGCTAAACGCGTCAGGAATTCCTGCTTGCGCGCCATGCCCGCCTCGCTGTCGCGAATGAGGCCTCTTACCCCCTCAAGACCATCCCGCCCGTTCGGTACTATCTGAGCCAATGGCAATGCAGCGTTAATAATTTTAGTTGCGACCTCGAACTGGTGTTCTATGCTCGCATCGTCGGGATTTCTCTTGAGATTGCCTTCAAGCATATACAACAGAGGATTGATTCGAACCTTGCGCCCAATGAGGAAATCAAGGAAGTCCTTATCCTCCAATTTTGTTTTCTCCCCAGCACGAAATCTTCCGGCCAACTCGCTGAAGACGCATCTGTCAGGGAGCACAATCATCGAATCACTGAACGCGATGCCGGAAGGTAGCCAGCCATCTCGCACCAAGCCAAGTGCCTTGGACGAGTACGGGCTATCCAAGACTGCGCTGACCGACACCTGGGTCTCTTGGGTCTCTAATGAAAGGTCTAGCAAATTGCTCTCAACGACCCTAGCATTCGCCAGGCGCAATGGCATGACTAGGGGAGTACCCAGCGTATGCCCTATAAGATCTGCATACCCCAAGCCACGGAACTCAATATCAGCAAATGTCGCACTACGTCCAGTCGCAACTCCGCTCTCATCGACTTCTTGGTAGATAATGACCCGCTCGCCCACTTCATCGGGGGCCACCAGTTCTTTTGACAGCTCATCAGAGTTCAAGCTTACTGGGGTCATTTTGCTCCGTTGCCATCGAGGCATTCTGAAAAAGCGTACGACGAATCTTTCTCCAAAAAGCCGTGCCAGCGTCTGGTCATAAGAACGCGCTGACCGAGGCCCGGATCAGCAATCGAGAGGCTTGTGATAGACGATTGCCACATCCTCACACAGCGTCTCATCCGCCATCCGGATGGGTGAAACTTTCGCCCGTTCGACAATCACAGTCGCAAATCCGGGGAGTTCAGGCACATCGCCATCGCCGAAATGCGGATGGCAGAGAACACCATTAGGATTCAACAGCGCCCGCATTTTCAGAGCTCGGGTCGCTCGCTGAGCCTTCTCACAGTGAAGCCCTTCAACTTGAGCGCCCTCCTCCATGTGATAGTCAAAGGGGTCGAAGAAAATGAAGTCGTAGTTCCCTGCGATGTGACAGCGGTTCCAGTCACCGCAAAACGGTTGCACTGAAGGATGGCGCTGGGAGAAAGCTAGCAGGTCTTGGTAGATGGTGGTCTCTATTTCAAAAATGGCGTGACGCTCAGGTTTGAGGTACTGCTGGATCAACGTAGCGGAGATTCCTAAGCCAAACCCTATCTCAAGTACAGTGCGAGGATTGAGGTATCCAAGCCTGGAAAAAAGCATTTCAAAGTACGCTTCTTCAGTACGTGACATAACTACCTGACCGTTCCAGACAAGGACATCGCTGTTTTTTTCGTCAAACTGCAGCTCCAACGAACTCACAGGCACCTCGTCGAAAGTTCTCACCGCTGTAGTAGGTTGAGTCTGAGTGACATGTTCGTGCGCACCCTTGTCGTGCCTGTCTGAAGAGACCTCTGCGCATTCAGGTTTGGCAGGTCGGTTATTATCTCGATACCAGACCAGGACGAGTTGGGAGTCGCCTACCGGCGCCTCTATGAACCCGGCATGCTCAGCCGCCTTGCGTGACGCCAAGTTGGACTTACGCATGTGCGCGTAGATGACATCGTATTGGCTGTTCTGACAGCAATACTGGTAAGCGCTCCGGCCAATCTGTCGCCCTTGGCTTGGTCGGTTGAGGAAGACATGGAACGACGCGTGGCGGCCTCGAACCTCGTCCTTCACCAGATTAATGTATGCGATGCCCGCCCGCTTGCCTTTAACCGAGATGACCCAAGCTTCTCCCCCAGGCCCTCCGCCGCGCTCGCGGCTTCCCGGGGTGCGCGTAAACTCCAGATCTTCCGGCAATACCGGGCCGAGTCTAGACTTTGCTTTCACCGAAGGGGGCTTAGGAGTCGTCCGCGCTGTTACCTTGGATCTTGGAGTACTCACTGATCGCCCCACGGCTGCTCTCCCAGACCAATCAGAAGCCGATCACAGCTCTCAGCCCAGAATTCCGCGGGGAAAAACCCAGGGGAAAACGCGATAACGATATCAACGAGTCGTTCGGCCAGGCCGTGCCGGTGTAACGCTTTGGTCAGTGCATCGATGCTGCTCAGAATCTGCGGCAGCGCATCATTTAGCGGGCCGGGATGATCAATGTGATCGCTATCTCCATCGTACCGGTTGCAGAAGTAATCCATGTCCACGTGAAGAAGAATGGGAGCGCAAGTTTTCGACAGGCCTTCAAGCCATAAATCAAGGTCATGGGTAAATCGGTACCGACCATTCCCAGTCCCCTGATCATCAGCGATGAGTGAAACAGCGGGACGCAAAGCGGACGGGTCAAGCAAGGTATCAGCCACCGACTCCAGTATGATCTGCGAGTCGATAGTTCGAGTGCATTTGGGCCCTTGGCAGAGCTGTCGCACCTCGGTGTCGGGATGCCTGTGCAGAAAGGGTGTCAGGAAACTTCCCATGCCCAGTGCTCCACTCATGATGGCATCTGTTACTGAATGCGGCACATGCAGGTCGACAGGTCGGCAACCGATGGGATCAAACCAGCCATCCGGACGGTTGAAGAAGCGAGGCGCATCCAAGTCTTTATGATCATCGACGTGGAGGACGACGATATCTTCATGATGAGGGGTTCGCGCTAGCCACTCGCTCCAGCTTTGCAAAGTCCACGTATCGTTGAGCGCCAACAACAACTTTCCTCTACGCTTACGAGCCTTGGCCATGTCCTGATATTGAACATCTGCGCCCCACCATGCCAGCCCTTCATCGAGTCGAGGATCGACATAGCGGTAGGGGTCATCAGACCAACTCAAAGCCAGTGCCCACTGCCCATCAATACAGTTTGCTTGCGCGTCCTTGTCACAAAAGTAATCGCGAAGCTGGGCATGCCTCTGACGCAGATCAGCCGACAGGCTGGACAGCGGGACGGTAAGCTGCGAACTCATCAGTTGTTATCCCCTCTGTGGATGCAATGCGCAACACCTTTACCAGGTGCTGCCCGACTTCGGTCAACGGGCATTCCTTCAAGGTCTCGAATGCTTGCTCAAGGTGCAGGTCGGTGTCCGCGATTTGATTGATGGCTCGTGAATTCATCTCGGCAGGGCCATATTCACGGACGTGGAGCCAAAAACGCCTCAGCTCGACGAATACGAAAACCGCATGCAGCAAGCCTGAGGGCGGCCGCAAGTCTTCGCGCCAAGGAGAGACGACCTGCGCACTAGTGTGCTCTACGGTGGCGGCATATCGCTCAAGCAGGTAAAGCTTTTGATGTCGGTGTTCATGGATCACGGAGTCCGCTAGATCGTAGGGATCAATCAGTCGATCACCCTGAGAAATCGACACGTACAAGGCCCCTGGAACAGAATTGTCGCTGAAGGAAACGATCTTGCGTGGGTCTGCACTCGGATCACGGATGAACTGGATAGCACTGCAGGCAAGCTGCATTTCAGCAGCAAGCTCCGGACGCCATGCCTTTACGATGTTCAGCGCTTGGCGAACCAGCCCCCTGCCCTTTGCCGCGAGCCCCTCATCCTCGAAACAGATGGAGGTGCCGAATGGTGCCCTCAGCCACAAGTCATCCTCTGCGACCAAAAATCCATCGCAATCGTGCTGCGCTTCGTCGTTAAGAATTCTGGCCAAGTAGTCGGAAACCGCTGTGATGGGCTGTCCATCGACAGCCAACAACGCATGCCCCCTACTTTGAGCTAAGGCAGCACCTGCCCAGGCGATTGCACCAGGCTGCTGCGCCTTTAGTGCGAATGAAGCATCGTCCAATGAGCGCAATTGCATCGCCCTCGGATCGTCGGGATATAGATCCAATGCTTTATGCAGGCCGTGTACCGCATCAACATCGGCGCCTGCACACAGCCACTGGAGATGGACTGCCGAGGTCTCGGCTAATTCAAACTCAGCCAGGTCAAAGGTTTCTGGAAGCGGTATCTGCTCCTCCCCCTGCCAGCCCTCGTTCAAGTGCACGTTCAAGCGTTCGGTGATGTGAGCTACCAACCGCTTCATCTCATTGCAGTACACGGTAGGATTGACGAAACCCTCTTGGTTGAACCGGTGAGGAAGAGAGCCACCACCGCAGATGTCGACGATCCCACAAGATTGACATGCTTCTGACAACCCTTCTTTGCGCAGGTAGCGCCGGTGCTGCTCGATGGCCTGTGATTGAGCCACCTCAGCGATCGGTGTATCCAGGACAGAGCCGATCAGTCGGGTAGCGCCATCCTGTGTGACCTTCAAGACGTCAAGGTCGTGATAAGTACCGTCAGTTTCGATGGACAACAGGCTCACGTCACCGAAGCCAAACGCATCCGTCCCGGAAGGCAGTCCCGCACAGACATCCAGCAGTGCCTCGAAGGTGCGCAGGGGGATGTGTGGGTACTCGTCGAACCAAACATCAAAGGCGTTCACAAGCCACTGCTCGTACAAACCCGGATCCTGATTTCTGCCCGGTGGTGGCCGAAGCCAGTGGGCATCTGGAAGCAGAAAATCGAGCCGCGGGATCTTGAACTGGTCGAAATAGCTGAAGAGTTCGCTGGCGCTGGTGGAGGTGTCAACGACCGCGATCACGCCGGCAAAGACAGAGGGGTAATTTTGCAAGCGAATGAGCGCCTGCTGGGTTTGCTCAAAGCTTGAACGCCCCTTCCGGGTCAAACGGTGTTTGTCATTCGCGATTTTTGGCCCATCCAAGCTCAGTGAGACACCAATGTCTGCTGCAGCCAAGATCTGGAGTGCCTCGTCAGTCAGCAGCAACCCGTTAGTTTGCAGACTGACGTCAACAAGAATGGGGCACGTCGAGCGCAGAAGTATCGCGAAGTCCGCCAGCGTTTGTACCCCTGCCAGCAGCGGCTCCCCGCCATGCAAAATGACCGCGCATTGTTTGAGATCCGTTTGCGTCACGTATTGCGCAAGCTGCCGAGCAAAAGCTTCACGATGCTCGGCAGAGAGAAATTTGGGCATGGAGCGCCAACTCTGATCTGCATGATGGTAGACGTAGCAGTAGTCGCAATCGAGATTGCAGCGCGATGCCACCTTTACCAAAAACGACGAGATTTTAGCGGCGTCCATGCGGGCACCTCACGAACGGTTGTGACGGTGGTGCATACGGTCATAGCTGGTAATGACCTGGCCTACATCCGACTCGGTCAGCACGCGCGAGCGCAAGCGCTGGATAGCCGGATTGGTGCTTTGACCTTTGGACAAGCGTTGGCGGATGGCCGAGGGGGCCGGCTGTTCGACTTTGGCAACTGCTGATGACATGACCTACTCCTTGCATGTTGAAGTGCCATCACAATCACAGAAACAAATGAAAATTTCAATAAATGGATCCATTTTGTAACAAATGGACATTTTGATGGTTAGGCGCGTTAATTTAGATGCGGTATCGAAGATTTTACGAACAGATAGCCGCAATATCACCTGCAGAATAGCGTTCCGCGTTTGTCGCAAGGTCAGCAGGGCTGAGCGCGGCATGCGCTGGATCTTCATGATCACCCCGTCAGGCCCCTCACATAAGCACTCGACTGGGCAGCTTTTCGAAGATGCACGAGGCAACGTGCAACAACTTTGGTTTGGTGAGCAAGCCCATGAGCTCGTATGGCCATTGAGCCTCAATCCCGCCAGGCCTTCGTCGATCGGGCTTGGATGTCATTCGAGATGACCGGATAGAGAGCGAGGCTGCCAAGCGCCCGTGGCGCGGCATGCCGCCTCAAGGAAGTTTCGTTACCATCCACGCCAGGCCGCCCCACACAGGTACGTTTAGTTTGTCAGCAAAAGCGCTTACCGTTCGCGAGGCCTACCAAGTGCTTCGCGACATCGGCTTGGGCGTTAGCGTCATGCGCCGTTTGGGTGAGAAACCGTGGACTGAAATGTACAGTGGCATGACGAGCGTCGAAACCGATGGCTGGGTCATCACGTTCTACAACGATTGCGAAACTCTGGATTACTGCGATAGCTGCTATTGCCCAGACGGTCGTGCGTACACCTTCGACTCATCGCAGCAGTTTGGTACTGATCCGGTTGAGCTGTTGAGCACATGGGAGCACGCGGAGTTGGAAAAGCTGCTAAAGGTCTCATAGCGAAAACTTGCGCCACAGCCGTAGCATCTTTGAGCAGAACCATGATGCAGAGGCATCGTCAGAGGCTGGGAAGGGAGACTTACGGCGTGAGATATGCAGCTTGGCGGGGGGCTGTGAGAGGTGCAGCTACCACGTAGGGAGACGTTCAATTACCGGCGCGGAAGGGAGCGCATGTGCTTGCACACGGTCTCCCATTGCCCAAACCGGAACCGGTCATACTGGCGAACCAGGACAACTTTTCCATCATTCATGGCGTTTTCTCCATCTGATCTCAGCGGGCCGCTGACAGCCTTTACACGACATATGCAAAGCGCGCTTATGCATGACAGGCAGGATGGAGAGTCCTAGGTGGTAGCTGCAGGCCTAATGCTATCAGCGCGCGTTCGCTAGGGCCAGTCCCTTGGGTAAACACGTATCGCTGTCAGGCCATCATTTTGTCGAAATGGGCCTCAAAATTGGTTTTTACGAAAACCTCTCTGAACCGTTGTATGAACGCGTGTGGATCAATTTCGCCGAAGTCCGTTAAATTGATGGAGTCGGCATGGGACTCTCGGTTTACATACCTATAGAGGGCCCGGAACTGAGGGTTCTCGTCACTGAGCTCCATTAATGCCCTGCGCAAGCTCTCCTTCTGATGTACGAAGGTGAAGTAATGCTCAAGGATGTTACGCATGACGTTGGGAATGACGCTGGCTGAAGCTGAGCCATTCAAGGCGTCCTTGAGTGTGTGCCAGCAGGCTTGGTAATCATTCTGGATTTCGTTTTCACCCATAGGCACCACGGTGCTGTAGTGGGCCTTGCAAATGCGGAAAAGGGCCAGAGAGTCTTCCTTGTCCTCTTTTAACAGCTTGTGCATCTCATGGAAGAAGAACAAATTGTGGGTCAGGATGACTACTTGCTTGAAACGAGTCCTCGGGTGCAGCACCAGGCGGCGAATCAAGGAAGCAATGTCGTAGACGTAGTTATGTGACAGGCTCGAAATAGGGTCGTCAATAACGATAATGCGCTCACCTTTCAGCGTACCTCCTTGGGCATTCAGCTCACCGTTACACACCTCCAGGAAGTACAGGAATGAAATCAGGGTTTTTTCCCCTTCACTCAGTGTCCTGAACACGCCATCGTTCACCGCCTCACGCTGAAGGCGGTATCGGGGAACCGCGCCCTCCTCCTTGACCAACTCGAACCCTTTCAACCCAAGGATCTTGAGCCATTGGTTAATGCTTTCCACGGACTGATCTACGTTCGTGGTCGCGGCGCGCGATGCGGCAATTAAATTTCGCTGAACGGCGATCTCAGCCCTCATTTGCACGACGCCGTCCTTGGCCTGCTGCCTTTTTTTCGATAGCTGCTGGTCTTCTGTCTCGAACGCCGCTAACTGGGGTTCGCAAGCATTTTTTAGCCAAACCCAAAAACGGTCTTTGATGCTATCCAGGTGTGTTTGCTTGTTCTTGACCTTGGCGTTGAACTCATCAATCTTATGCTGCTCAACGGCAATAGAGTCATTCAAAGACTTGAGCAGGGCTGCGCTAGAGTCCAGAGATACGGCAGTTGTAGGGTTAGAAACCTTCGTCGCTAAGATTTGAAGGTTCCTTTGCAGAAGCGCCCGCAGATTTACGGCATGGATTTGGATCGCCTCTATTTCATAGGTTGGCCCATTGCACTGGCGGAGAAGCTGTTCGACAGCACCTTGGTACCTCTGCTGTAGGGCGTTCAATGCAGCCAGGCGTTTCTCATAGGTCACGTCAAAGACCTTGCGCACTTCCCCGTAAAAGTCCTGAGGTAGCGACTGCTGGCACAGGGGGCACTGGTCTTTCGCATGTGACTCAAATTTGAGTGCGTGTTTCACCCAATCTGAGTTACCAAATTCCTGTATCAGAGCCGAAAGGTAGGAATCTCCGCTACCTGAAATTACCTCTACTAAGATCAGGTCTGCTTCAATTTCACCGCCTGTAAATTTTATCGAAGGTATAGCCGGGAGCACGGCATCACTTGCTCCGTGAAGGGCTGCAGCCTCAGCACGTAGAGCGTCAGGCGTATCCGTCGTGGGCGCTAATGCCACCTGTGCGACTGCTTCAAGCACTCGTTCCTTAGTATTAAGGCGATTGAAGCAGTAGGCGAGTGGGCTGTTGTCAAAAGGAGTCTTGTGCTTCCAGATACTGTCTTTAAGCTTATCTTTGGCTAGCTCCTGAGCTGCCTTAGCCTCTTTGCCTGCCATCATGTGAGCATCGAGGGTACCGGTAAGTAAGTTGATAGCCGCTTCGGCGTCAGCTATGGCTTTCTCCGCTTCAATATTTCCCTCGTTCAGTGTGAATACACCTGGTTGAGAGGCTTCCTCGTGGAAATTTTTCTCCATGAAGCTGTGGTTGTAAACGAGGATTTCCCGCTCTTTGACCGGTTCGAGCTGGCACTCACTGAACTTCGTATCCGCCGGCGCTTGTAGATAGTTACCGATCGTTGTTTTGCCGGTACCGTTCTGACCGTAAAATACGCTGACCCGCTTCAGGGGTCCAACGCTCACCACGGAGGTGGGGGAATAACTAGACACGTTACGAAGTAAAATTCTGTTTATCACGGGCTTTCCTTAGCGGGGGATGCATACCACCGGAGTGTAATTCCAGACTGGTTGGTTGCACAGTGCCACCAGTCAAATGTGGCCCAGCTCATTTGTCCCCTTCACGCGCTGTTCCTGGCCCTGGATTCGATAATTAGCTGCGCAAACTGAGCCAAATCCCGCACGGGCCCCCTACCCGACCTGTCCAAATGGAATCCCAGCATCCCCACTGCCCTGGGCCCATCTTGATCGCACTTCAGCGAATCGCCCACCATCGCGATCTGGTCATGCTGATCGCCGAACAGGTGCCCAGGCGTCACCTGTAATGAATAGGGCTCAGCTGATAAACTTTGAGGCGCTAGAGTTTTTGCTGCAACCAGCTATATCCGAAGGGCAGCATCGGAGCCTCCCTGCAATCGCGCTTCGAGTTGATGGTCAAGGCATGACTGTCAATGAAGGGCGAGCTGCAGTGATGCGCCTGGCCACTGCAATTGCCTGGCGTGAGGGTGCGAAAGTAGAGATCGTCATGTGGGGTGGTGGTAGCCATCCACATCGAGTAGGCATGCTTCGCAACAATGCCTTTACCGAGTTTTTTTCTGACGAGAATCTCCACTCCCCTCAAAGCGATGAAGCCCGCAAAGCAATGGCCTACTATCGCGAAGGGCTGTCACTCAGCAATCCCTTCTACTCGTTTCTCGGATTCTACAAAGCGTTTGCCCGCTCTTTACCTATTGGCCGAGAACGAGGGCCGTGGATCCAGCAAGCCCTCCCGGTATTAACGGACAGAGACTCAATTGCCCGTCGTGATGAGTTGCAGGCTCTTGCCACCGACATTTCCAACTACCTAGCAACACAAGGCCGCCATGCTATCGCCCATGCCGAACGCGACGATATCGTAGATCCTGATGACCCGGATGATCACCAGCGAATTCACATGGACAAGCCACTGATGAGACATCTTGCTGAGCTCGCTATGGAGGAGCGTCTTGAGGTGCCAGCACGATGGGAATTTGAACGGGAGCACCTGTATGAGCTCGAAGGATTTCGTACTCTGTTTGACCAGGAGCAGTTGGACAGCCTGAAGCGGGGTGAGCTCGCTCCGAACCGGCAATGCGAAATTCCTGATGAGTTTTACGTACTCGCACGCAAAGGAAAGTCATGCGCTCCCCTTGGAAATATGCGCCTTGTATCCGCTGGCATGGATGACGGGAAGGTAGGTGTTTGTCTGGAGTCGGCCAACGGTCGAGTGGCGTTTATTTTCTGGATGGATTTCAGAAACGAGCGTCTCCTAATAGATCCTCTAGCGGGCTGTGGCTTACTAAATGAGCGGCGTGATAGCAGAAGTGACATACAGTCGGAGCTGTCTCTGCAGGAGTTTAAATTCGCCTTGTACTGCAATGCGTCGGTGGAAATCTGGGCTTCAAACCTGCAGCAGCGCTTGGGTAAATCAGAGCCTTTCATACTAGAGAATGCCATGCCAGACTTGGCGGGCCACCGGCGGATCATAGACGAGCTCAAAGCCATCTTGGAGAGAATGCCCCCTGAAGAGGGCTAACGTTCCGTGGAAGCGGCAAAGCTAAGCCTCTCTTGTCGGATGGGCTATCAAGGTCGTCAAGATTGGTGAAAAAAACCTTAAAGTCGTAGTCAACCCAAATCAAACGGCCAATGCTGATCATGCCCTCTGAGGCAGCACCAGATGATGAAGATTAGTGCAAGCAATAAATCTGACCTGAGGCACGACTCTCACCCCGGAAAGGTAAACCAAGGCCCCTCCTCATTCGCCGACGAGCTTGACATGAATTGGCATAAGAGGCCGGAATATCGCCTAATGCTCTTTAATATCAATACCAAGGTTGAATCTGGTGATGCTACCGACAATGTGCGAAGATTAATCTGCAGGGCTGGTTTCCACGATTCCACTGCTATGACCAGCCATATGCAGACTCATGAAAGCCAATAATACTTTATATGTAGGGAAGCATGACATTATATTGAGCTCACTATCGCCTCAGTCTTGTTGAAGACTCCGGTGTATTTGACAACCCTTTCAAACTTGTTCCGCGCACTCCTGTGTCGATGTCTCCCGTGACTCATAAATTATGTGGCGAATGGTTCCAGGATACTCACCAGATCGACTATCGAAGCAGAGCTATATTTTGTACAGGGGATATCAAGCAGGCGAAGACATATCTATCCTCTGAAAATGTTCTGATTGAAGTATGGCCGTTAGGATCATATCGACTCTGTTTCAGTGAGCGAATTAGAGATTTATTCGAACATCTGAAATGCGTTTTTTTCCAAGGAGACTCTAATTCTTCGGAGGAAGTACGCATGGAGCTTGATAGTTTAGACTATCAGTCTTATATCGATGGGGGACTTCATATCGCCGAGAACTCAGGGTGCGAAGTCATGATTATTGCCGACTCTTACGGCTATAGATTCGTGAAGGATTACTCATAATATGGGACAAGTAACTGAATGCCCGCTTCGGATTTTTTTGGCCCGCATGGATCTGTTGGTGATTGGCGACTTCCATTTCGATTCAATTCTGACAGGCGGCGGCACTAACATTACCGCAAAGTATCGCAACGGCGATGTCTTAGCAGTAGCGAAATTCTTCTTCATGGGGCCAAGCCCCGTTGCGCATAAAAAACTCAGGAATGAGATTGACCTTCAGATGCGGGGGTGGGAGCTAACCAAGGTCACGCCCGAGATCTACCGAGAGTTCCATTCGACAGACGGCTTTGTCAGAAGCTATCTCATGGAGCATATCACGGGAGTAACGTTTACAGATGCGATCCCTGAAGCTGGCTATTCAACCACATTGGAAGTGGCTGCAGCTTTCTTTCGAGTCTGCTGGGCATACCACCACACGTTCATGGGAGTTGTACATGGAGACCTCCATCCCGGAAATATAATATTTGAATCCGGTTTAGAAGACTGGCTGACCCGAAGACCAGAATTTCCCGAAGTTAGAATTCTCGATTTAGGAGCATCAATCTCACCGTACGACTTCGGATATCCCGAGTCCTTGAAGAAGACATGTGGGATGACTTTCACAGGCGGTACGCAGGTTCATTCTATAGCCTCGCCCCCGAGTTTTTGACTGCTGATTATTACAAAAGCATTGCTCATGCGGGCGTATTTGACAGCTGGGGACTTGGTCTGCTCCTACATAAAATGGCAACTGGAAAGCTCCTTCAAATTGCTGATTCACTTGGGGAATATGTAGAGCTAATCCACTCCGGCAGTCTGCAACACCAGCTTGATCGTCAGATTGATGAAAACTGCCAAGACTACCATCTTGACTTTTTAATCAAGGCTATGCTGAGAGTAAAAACCGGTGATCGAATGCCTTTGCATGTTGCTACTTCATATGCAGGCCTACTCTACAACAATGATCCGTGCTTATTAGACAAGAGACATTCAGATCTTGAAGATTTTGTTAGGCAGGGGTGTGATCCTGAAGCAGGACTGCCGCCCCACGAACGGTCAAACTCTCCCTACTGAGGGCTGGCTGCCGCAGGCTTGAAATTAACTACTAATAAATTTGGATAATATGCGCCAAAACTACTCGCGTATATTTGCCCGGCGCATTCGTCCAACCTACACTAAATACTCAACATTGGATCTTGGTAGCAGCCTCCAACACGCAAGTGAAGCGCGTAGGTCGACTGGCGAAGACGGGGGCTGGATATCGATTAACAACAGCGACCTGTGTCCGAAAGGGCATTTTCTCAATAGCCCCTCTCCCCAAAAGCTCTATCTGGCCAAGGCCTCACCAACTGTACAAGCGGAGCGCGCATGCCAAGACGGCGGAAGGCGTGAAGCTGGAAGCCCGGAGGGCCGAGACCGGAGGAACTCGGTTTACGACAGCTGGCCCTGGAAGGGCGCGCACAACACGTATGCAGGGTGCTCGAGTAGTCAGACTTCCCAAGCCTCCCCTGTTTCTTCGCGGATGTCGACATCACTCGTTAGGCACATTGCGGATATTTTACAATCAATTCTTTGCCTTCACCACTAACGACGTTATTGAGATAGCTGCTCGCCAGCTTTTGACGACCGGCTTATCGGTACGACGAATTTCACCACACACGTTGGTGCCCAAAGAGAATCCAAAATGCAGCAACTGCATCATAAGCAATCAGTCCAGCAACGACAAAGACTGCAGTAGCTCATATAGCCCCTCCGGCCCCAGTACGCCTTCACGGTTTAAACTTGCGCTGTCCCGCCAGACGGCGCG
Organism: Pseudomonas sp. MEJ108; assembly: GCF_030208985.1. Classification (NCBI taxonomy): domain Bacteria; kingdom Pseudomonadati; phylum Pseudomonadota; class Gammaproteobacteria; order Pseudomonadales; family Pseudomonadaceae; genus Pseudomonas; species Pseudomonas sp. MEJ108. Next base: position 38,520 of record NZ_JARVSW010000027.1, on the reverse strand, counting down.
GAAGGTTTCGCCGTCGCTTTCTCGCCCTTCCAACCAAGGCTTTTCATACAGGGTGGAGTCTTCAAATTCAGCGTCGTAAACCTGTACAACTTCGTGCCCTGGCTCACCTAAATATGTGAATATACTTTCCAAAGTACCCAACAGGCGAGGATTTGCGATCGGCAGGTTGAGCTCCTCGCGGATTTCCCTGGTAATGGCATCAATGCTCTTCTCACCGAACTCAACACCACCGCCTAGCGGGCGGAACAGCAACTGACGCTTCATCGGGTCGTGAAACGGATTGACTAAAATCTTGCCCCGGTGGTTAAAAACACAAATTGCAAGGTGTCGTATACGGGGTTCTGACATGGTTCGACGGCTCAGATGTGATGGGCGGGGTATCTTAAGCGCTCATGGCCTACAGCGTAACCGGCATCTTGGGTCGTTAACCGTCACTATGGCGATAACCTTTCCACAGAAGTCATACCGCCGCACTTGCGTTCGATCTGTAACACTAGGCAAAAGCTAATGCCATCAGCACCAGACGCACTATTGACGCTCCGGCGAGGTAACAATGCCGTGTAGCCCAGTCCGCCCTGAATAGAGCTGATCACCCAGCAGTGGCTCGGCCATTAACCGAAGCATTTTATGCATTATGCGAGGAGAAAGCTTGAGAATAGGCATCCCGATGGACAACCCGGCGCGACCACTCGTACCCGATGCGGTAAAATCTAGGCGGATGTCCCATCAGCTTCATAGTGAGTTTTCAATGACCAACTGTGCGAATTCATCGAGCTGATGGATTCCCCCGTTACTGCTTCGATCTAGATGAAATCCCAATATCCCCGTCGCTCTAGGGCCATCCCTGTCACACCTGGGCGAATCCCCAACCATCAATACACGCCCTACTCCGTCCCTGAAAAGGTGTCCTGCTCGAACTCAAACACCCAGGAGCGGGGCTCACCGTTGAACAGATGTAGTGGTCAACTGATCCCGGACATGACGTTAAGGTTTTTCTCGTACTGAGCGGGCGACAATCCATCATTGAACTGGTGTGCCCGAATCCAGTTGTTATGCGTAGCCTCTTTCACCAACGCTGCATCGGCGAATCTTCTACGGCCAACATTTGATTGTGAGAGGTTTCATAAATGAAGCGCCTCAACCATCGCAGCAAGCAGCAGGCAGACGCTAACCACAGCGGTAAGCCGTAATCGCATCGGAAGGTACCAGGCAGGCAAGCTTATAACCCGCAAGAGCAGTCTGTCCTGCCAGAAGTGGACAACAAAGCCGATGACCAACAGCAAGCAACCCAATGGCATTGGCAGTAACGTGGCAATCCAGGCAATAAGTGCAGGAATGACACTCCAGATGAACCGGCCGCTGCGCTGCTCGGCTTTCATGTCTTGCGCGGTCATGGCGAAGCCCCAGTGCAAGGCGCCGACGAAGCTCAGGATGACGGCTCCATAGTTAACAAGCGCAATCGCAAACAGCGGCCGATAGTCGCTAGAGAACGGGATCAGCAGCGCCAGAGAAATAAACGGCAAAAGGCCGCCATAACCCAGCAGGCTGACGTGCTTTGGCAGAGAGGTTGAAGGCAATGCGTTCATTTGTATTTGTATTCCTTGCAGTGAGCGACACTCAAGACTGTAGGCTCAAAAGCCACGTTTGAGCGAGATATTGATGGCAGTTGGGCCGCATGACCTAAGACCTAAGACCTAAGACCTGAGCTGTTTCAAATCCCCGCCTTTTTACCCGGTCTTCAGGGTAACCCCATATCGTGATTGAGCCGATGGGCAAATTGAACGAGATCCTGCATCGGCCCCCTGCCCGGCTGAGGCCTTCCGAAAGCGCGCAGCCTATTGCTATGTTAAATAATGTTATATAAAAATTAACTTAACATTATCTGATCGTTGGCAGATCATCTCTCCAACACCCATGACGCCATGACAAAAATACAATGCAGGACGGGAACGAAGATCCCCGTATTGAGACCCGGCGACGTTGCGCCATGCTGCCCTCGCTCTGAGAATTAGCCAACTGATCAATCTCCTGCAAGCATTGAAGCGCAGGACCTCCTAAAACAAAAACAATAGGACAAAACCATGCATAGACTCATTTCACGTCCCACGGTCGGGCTGTTGTTTTCTCTGGCCTTACTCGGCTCTGCCGTCAGTGCCGCGCCCTTACCCGCCGCGACCGAGGGCGACTGGGTTGCACCGCAGTTCACCTTCCATACCAGTGAAAAACTCGCCAACCTCAAACTGCACTACATCACCCTTGGCAATCCCAAGAACCCCGCCATCCTCTTCCTGCACGGCACCTATCGGCCAGGCAGCGATATGCTGAGCAAGGATTTTGGCGGTGAGCTGTTCGGGCCTGGTCAGCCGCTGGATGCCAGCAAGTACTACATCATTTCCACCGATGGCATCGGCGTGGGCCAGTCCAGCAAACCATCAGATGGCTTGCGTACCCGGTTTCCGGCGTACAACTACAATGACATGGTTCAAGCCCAGTATCGGTTGGTCACCGAAGGTCTGGGTATCAAGCACCTGAGGCTGATCATCGGTAACTCCATGGGCGGCATGCAAACCTGGATGTGGGGCCAGAACTGGCCGCAGATGATGGATGCGCTGGTGCCCATGGCGTCTCAACCCACCGAAATGTCATCCCGCAACTGGATGATGCGCCGCTTGCTGGTCGAGTCGATCAAGCAAGACCCGGCCTGGAACAACGGTAACTACAGCGCCCAACCGCCCTCCCTACGCTTGGCCAACGCGATGTTCAGCGTCGCTACCAGTGGCGGTACCCTGGCATATCAGGCGACTGCCCCGACCCGCGCCCAGGCTGACAAGCTGGTGGATGAACGCCTCAGCGCTCCGCAAACCGGCGACGCCAATGACTTCATCTACCAATGGCAATCTTCTGCCGACTTCAACGCAGCCCCCGGTCTGAAGAAAATCCAGGCGCCGGTGCTGGCCATCAATTCGGCGGACGATGAGCGCATCCCGCCGGAAACTGGCCTGATGGAGGCGTCGATGAAAGAGCTCAAGCACGCACGGCTATTACTTATCCCCGCCAGCGCCGACACCCGTGGTCACGGCACCACGAGCATGGCGAAGTTCTATAGCAAGGAACTCGGGCAGTTCATGCGCGAGACTGAAAAGGCGAAATAAACCCACCCGCTCACCCGGCCAAACGTTTTCAACAAGACGGCTTCAGCTCAAAAGTCCGCCACCTTGCCCCAGGCGGACGTTTGAAAGCGGTCCGGATGATAAGGACGCGGATCAACAATGGGGCTCACACCGCTGACAATATCGGCAATAAGATGACCCGCGCCCGGGCCAATACCAAAGCCATGCCCGCTGAACCCGGCCGCGATCACCAACCCCGGCAGGCTGGCCATTTCGCCAATACCGGGAACGCCGTCCGGCGTACTGTCCACGTAACCGGCCCACGACGCCTTGATCGACGTACCCTGCAGTGCCGGCACCAATTCCACCGCGCGTTTGTAAGTCAGCGCAACCGCGGAGGCGTCAGCGCTTGGGTCGAGAATGCGCATTCTCTCCATCGGCGTGGGCTGGTCCAGGCGCCAGCGCTTCAAGCTTTCGTGGCCTGCTTGCCAGCCTTCCAGCCCCCCAGGCGCAAGGTTGCGCCAGCGGCGCTGAAACATTGGCAGGAATTGTGTAGAGAACCTCAGCAACTGCGGCGTGATATCGACTCGCCCCCGGCCACTGATCGCTAGCGTGTAACTGCCATCAAAGCGGCGGGTCATGGATGCGCCGGTGGTATGCAGCGCACTGGGAATTTCCTGGCTCGGGGCGGTGACCGAAAGTACGGTCTGACGAATCGTCGCTTGCGGGAAGCGAATACCATACTGGCGGCAGAACGAAGATGCCCAGGCGCCTGCGGCAAGCACCGCGAGCCGGGTGCGGATGGTGCCTTTTTCGGTGACCACTGCCGACAAGCGACCACCTTCGGTCTCGACGCCTCGCACGGCGCAGTCCTGATGAACGCTACTGCCCAGTGCCATGATCGCGCGCGCGACTGCGGGAGCTGCGCGGGAAGGGTCGGCAATGCCATCGGTGGGCGCAAACACCCCGCCTTTCCAAGGCTTGCCCGTCGCCCTGCCCCGTTTGGCGGCCTGCTCGGCGGTGAGCATCTGGGTCTGCACGTTGACGGTACGCGCAAACTCGCCCCAGCGCGCCCACCCTTCCAGCTCCTGGTCGTTGTTACTCAGGTAGAGCAAGCCGCAACGTGTAAAGCCGGTCTGTTCACCGGATTGCTCGGCGAATTGCTCCCACAGTTCCAGGCTTTTGGTGGCCATCGGTAATTCACGCGCATCGCGATTCTGTTGGCGGCACCAGCCCCAGTTACGGCTTGACTGCTCGGCGCCTATGCGGCCCTTTTCAACCAGCGCGACCTTCATGCCGCGCCTGGCAAGGTAATAGGCGGTAAACGCGCCGATGATACCGCCGCCGATCACAACCACATCGGCCTGCGCCGGCAGATCTGCAGAGGTATGCACGGGAGTTAAAGGTGCTGGCATGTTCTGGTTATCCACCTGAGTTCAGAAGAGTGACGTGTTGCTAGAGCCCGATCCGGCCTGCCCACCGATACGGCGCCAACCACTGTGGTGTGTACCGGGCATCTGGCCATAAAGGGCTTATTACAGCACCGTGAGGCCGTCAATAAGCGCTTAAACGCAGGGCTACATGGTAGAAACCACCGTTTAAACGGCACGCCTCGGCAGACTTTATCGAGGCGCCGGGTATGCCCCACGGGGCGAGCTGGAGGATCGACCCTTCCTCGCCCTGCCCCTCACATCAAAAAAACGGACCTTTTCAACGCAAAGGCGTCCAACCTGGGTATCGCTACCACCCTCATAAGCCCTCGACCCAGGACAACCCATGACCTTCTTCATTTTCCTTCTAGCCTGCTGCGCCGCCGGAGCAACCGGCATCATCTTCAAGCCGGGAGCCTGGTACGAATCTCTTGAAAAACCGAGCTTCACGCCGCCTGACTGGGCGTTTCCGGTGGCGTGGACGACGATTTATCTGCTTCTCGCCTGGGCAGGCTATCGCCTGACGCTGATCCCCGGCAGCGAGGTCGTGCTGGCCCTGTGGGCGGCTCAAATTGCCCTGAATACGTTGTGGACGCCGGTATTTTTTGGTGCGAACCGCCTGGTTGCTGCGATGGTGATTCTGGTTCTGCTGTGGGTCGTGGTTGCCGCGATGATCGTAATGGCCTTGCAGCTGGACATCATCACCGGGCTGATTTTGTTCCCCTATCTGGTCTGGCTCTCGGTGGCAGCGGCGCTGAACTTCTCCATTCTGCGCCATAACCGATAAGTACCTGGCGCTGACCGCCTTATGCGTTCCCGAAGAATATGAGCGGAATATCGATTAACTGAATTCTGTTCCGCTCATCTCGGCATTCATAAGGCGCTACAGCGCGTAGCGCCGACAATGCTCAAGGTAGCCCTGCTCGTGACTGCCGACCAGTTGAACGACGCTCGACCATAGCCAGGAGGGAGCGTCCAGGGTCTCGGACCGATTGCTTTGCAGATCCCTGATCCACGCCGCACGTGTGGCCAGGTCCATCTGTCTGGCATGGGCGTTACCAACCACTTTTGCGAGATATGCTGCGGCCTGCATGGCCTCTTGCTCAGTGAGCTCATCCAGTTCCAGCTTCATGTCCTGGGGAAGCAGCTCACGTATGAAGAACGAATGATCCAGCATTCGCACGGCAACCATTCGGCTGCCCAGGCCGGGCGACAGGTTGCGGGCGCCCTCCACTACCCGTTTGCCATTGTCTCTGGGCATGCGAGCCCTCGCCGTACGTGGGGCCGCTGCTGCGACGGCTTCCTTGACGTCGAGCAGGCAGAACTCTTCATCCTCTTCATCGCCAACCCCCATCAGCACTGCGTAGCGAAGCAGCCCCAGAGAGCTGCATCCTTTTACCCAATAGGCGGAGTCAAGCAAGCGCACACGGTCATCCTGGGACCTGCCTTTAAGCGATGTCACCAGCGCATGAATCTCCGGCGTCTCACAAAGCGCCTTGATCGCATCGCGTTCCGCACGCGACAGTTGCCAGAAATGCTTGCCCAGCGGAATGGTCGGTTGCGTACCTTCGAAGCGTTCCTTGGCCAGATGCTTCCACGTGCGTTGCACCGCGCTACGCATTCCGGCTTTCACTTGCGCAGGACGATCGGGCTCTTCATCGTCGTCGCCCATAAACGCTTCTTCGTAGCCCTGCATCATCTCTTCCAGCATTCTTGCAGTGGTGACACCGGGCAGATCCGAGCCACGAGCAGCCGTCGCTAACGACAATCCCAGCCTCACCAGATCATGGGCAGGATTGCCGATGACGGCTTGATCGAGGTCGCGGATATGCATGTCGATGCGCCCTCTCGAGTCCCCCGTGGGCCCCAGATTGCCGGCATGACAGTCTCCGCAGATCCAGACCGGCGGACCGCTGGGCAGACGTCTGCCTGACTGACTGTGAAGCCACTCATAGAACTGGGCGGTATTGCCTCGCACGAACGCGTGCGCAGACCGCGCCATCTTTAAATTGCGCAAGTTGATGAGGGATTTGAGACGGGTGTCGGGGCGAGGCGTTTTCATTGGAAAACCTTGAAGAGGGTTATTCCATTGACTCGGTATGTGACACGAATGTTTCAAGATATTTCGCATCTGGTCGCTATTCGTCTTCAGCGTCGAGACCAGACTCATATCACTCTCATGCGCTTCGGCCCCGCGAACTGGCGAGGTCAACCCTGAAACAAGAGAAAAGCAAAGGAAAGCAGCGTGTATTCCCGGCCCAAATGGTCCAGACGACCAGACCGGGAATACACCTGCACAAGCCCGTTAAAGCTTGAACTGCGCAACCATGGTGTTGAACGAAGTCGCCAGCCGTGACAGTTCCTGACTGGATGCGCTCGTTTGATTGGCGCCTGCCGCCGACTGGGCACTCAGCTCCTGAATGTTGACCAGGTTGCGATCCACTTCGCGTGCGACCTGGGCCTGCTCTTCGGACGCCGAGGCAATCACCATGTTGCGCTCGTTGATCATCCCCACGCCGCTGGTGATTTTTTCCAGCGCACTGCCGGCGCGCTGCGCGAGTTCCTGGGTGTTGGTGGCCGTTGCCAGGCTTTTGCTCATGGCCGCGACCGCACCGTCGGCGCCGGACTGCACAGTACCGATCATGCCTTCGATTTCCACCGTTGAAGCCTGAGTGCGGTGTGCAAGCGCGCGCACTTCGTCGGCTACTACGGCAAACCCTCTGCCTTGTTCGCCGGCGCGTGCTGCCTCGATGGCGGCGTTCAGCGCCAGCAGGTTGGTCTGTTCCGCAATGCTGCGGATGACCTCAAGCACTTTGCTGATATCCCGGACGTGGCCAGCAAGCGTAGTGACAGACCCCGTCGACTCGGTAATCTCGCTGACCATCGTGCCTATGCCCTTGACGGTGTTATCCACCTGGCCACGACCGTTAGCGGCGTCGGTTGCCAGTGATTTCGACTCCTCCGACGTAGATACCGCATTGCGGGCTACCTCTTCCACAGCAGCAGTCATTTCGTTCACCGCCGTTGCAGCCTGCTGAATCTCGTCATTTTGCCGAGTAAGACCGCGGGTGCTTTCTTCAGTGACCGCGCCAAGCTCTTCGGCAGCGGACGCGAGCTGATCGGACGCGCTGGAAATCTCCTGAATCGTTCGTTTCAAATTGCCCTGCATCGTGCCGATCGCATTCAGCAGATGCCCCGCTTCATCGCCTCGGGTGCTGGAAACGCTCTGGGTCAGGTCACCCGATGCAATACGTTGTGCAACTTCGATAGCGCTTCTCAGTGGTCCGGTAATCATGCGAGTGATCAGAATACCCAACATGATCGCCACCACAAACGCGATGACAATACCCGCGGTCAGCATGAATACCGAGGTGCTTTGCAACCTGTCAGCGGCCTCTGCCCCCTCTTTGATCTGGCGCTTGTTGGAGTCGATCATGATCTGTAGATAGCCGCGAGCCTTGTTGAACTCTCCTTCCGCCAGTGCGTTGAGGCGATTGCGCGCGTCTTCCAGTTTGCCTGCCTGCTGCAGGTCAAAGATGTTCTGGGAAGCAGACATGTAGGCCGGCATCAAGGCGTCGTACTGGTCACCCGCTGCGCGTTCATCGTCCTCCAACGGAGTCGCGCGGTAGATGGCATAGACTTTCTGCGCACGCTCCAGCTCGCCGTTGATGCTTTGGCGCATTTTCTCAGCCGTGGCCGTGTCCTTGGCATCGAGCAAACGGTAAAGCCCGCGGTTATGAGTGGTCAGGGCGGTCATCGTCTCGTTGGTGTTGGCCACTGAAACCAGGTTATTCGAGAATGTCAGCTCAAGGGCATCGGAAAGCCGGTTGATACCGAGCATCCCCAAGCCACCCACAGCCAATGTGATCATGGCGCAAACGATGAACGCGGCCATGAGTTTTTTAGCGAAACTGGTGCGATTTATCATGTTCATTGATTATCCATCATCTTTAAGTAAGGGGTCACTTCTGTCCGAGAGCCCTACTGCACTAGAGGCAAGCAGTTACACGTGGATTTTGCGCACGTTTGCTATAAGCGGTTCGTTGCACTACAGAAATGGTCAGCCATTTCTGCGCCAGAGTGGAACCTGCCGATAACAACAAGTAACGGTGCCGCTGTGTAGTGGCTATCTGCCTTCAAGTCGTGAGCTTTACAGGCCGCAAGGCTGGGGAGTGCTGTTCATGGCACTCTAACCTTTCGCGATCCCTGACTTTATCGGCATGGATTGGATTTTATGAACAGGCCTAGGGTGGAACGGACTAAAAAAGTGGTGATTAGATGAACGCGGGCACTGCTGCGCTGGGTGCGTTCAGTGGAATCCAGAGAGGAAACGTATCGAAATGCGAAGTACTCTCTCTGGTGCTTATCCCTGTCCGGGCGCATGCCGCCATGGCGGATTACACTGTTTTATCAAGGTCTGCGGAACAAACGTTTAAGCCTCTCATGACCATCATCGACATAAGTAAAGATAACGGGCACTACCAACAGGCTTAGTACGGTCGAGGCCAATAGTCCGCCGATGACGACCACCGCCATCGGCTGGCGGAAACCTGATTCGCCACCCCATCCCAATGCGGTCGGCAACATGCCCGCGCCCATTGCGATGGTGGTCATCAGGATCGGCCGGGCGCGTTTGTGGCAGGCGTCGATCAACGCGTCATAGCGGCTCACGGTCGGTGCACGGCGGGCCATGATTGCGTACTCCACCAGCAGGATCGAGTTCTTGGTCACGATCCCCATCAGCATCAGCAAACCGATGACTGACGCCATGGAAAAACTCATCCCGCCGATCAACAGTGCCAACAGTGCGCCGCCGAGCGATAGAGGCAGCGCCGAGAGGATTGTCAGCGGCTGCATGAAGTCATGGAACAACAGCACCAGTACCGCGTAGATACAGAACACGCCGACGGCCATCGCCAGACTGAAGTTGCCAAACAACTCGCTCATCAACTGCAACTCGCCCTGCTCCACCAGTTTTACTTGCGCTGGCAGGTTGTGCATGACCGGCGTTTGCCTGGCCTGTTCCATCACTTCGCCCAGGTTGCTGCCATTGAGTTCGATGGACAGCGTGATATTGCGCAAGCGATCGATACGATCAATCTGCGCGGGGCCGCTGCCCATGCTGAGTTCGCCCAGCGACGCCAGTGCTATCTGGCCATCACGCCCTGCGACCCGTAACTGAGCGAGGCTCTGCAGGTCGGTACGTACTTGCGGCTGCATGCGCACCCGCACATTGACCTGGCGCTGGGACAGATTGATCTTGCCCAGGGACGAACTGTATTCGCCATAGGTGGCCATGCGCAGAGTGTCGGCGATGTCCTGGCTACTGATGCCCTGCTCTGCCGCGCGGACAACATCCGGGCGCATCTGGATTTCCGGCCGTTGTACCGCAGCACTTGAGGTGACGTTGCCGATGCCTTTTATCTGGCGTAACTGCGGTTCAAGCGCGGCGGCAGTCCGCTCCAGCAAATCGCCATCATCGCTGGCAAGGACGATGTCCAGCCGTTCGCCGCTGGCGTCACCGCCGACCGTCACCCGCACACCAGGCAAGCTGCGCAGACTTTCACGCATGCTTGCTTCCACCTGGGATTGTTTCAGTGCGCGCTGGTCACGCGGCAGCAAATCGACGGTCAGTTTCGCATCGCGATCACCTGCACCGCCCGCCTCGCCGCTGCCCGCCGCGATGAACACGTGGGCCACTTCAGGAATCGCGCGTAAACGCTTTTCAGCCTGCAAGGCAACCTCACCGGTCTGAGCCAGACTGCTGCCGGGCGGCAGTTCCAGGCTGACGGTGCTGCTGGCAATGTCCTGGGCAGGCAGAAAGCTGGTCGGCAGCAACGGGATCAGCGCCAGCGAGCCGATAAACAAAGCACCAACAATGGCCATGGTGGTCTTGCGGCGGCTCAGGCTGGTGTGAATCCAGCCCAGGTAACGTCTCATCAAACCGCTGTCATGCTCGCCATGCGGACGTGGCTTGAGTAAATACGCCGCCATCATCGGCGTCAGAAGACGGGCGACCAGCAACGAAAACATCAACGCAGCGCTGGCCGTCACACCAAACTGGCGAAACAGTTTGCCGGAAATCCCGCCCATGAAAGCGGTCGGCAGGAATACCGCGACCAGGGTCACGGTGGTTGCCAATACCGCAAGGCCGATCTCGTCGGACGCCTCAATCGCGGCCTGTCGCGGGGTTTTGCCCATGCGCAGGTGTCGCGCAATGTTTTCGACCTCAACAATGGCATCGTCGACCAGAATGCCGATTACCAGCGCCAGCGCCAGCAGCGAAACGGTATTGAGGCTAAAGCCGGCAAAATACATCACGCCGAAGGTCGGGATGATCGACAAAGGCAGTGCCGTGGCCACGATAATCGTCGCCCGCCAGTCACGCAGGAACCACCAGACCACCAAAACCGCCAGTAACATCCCTTCGTAGAGCAGGGCCATGGAGCCGCGATAGTTTTCCATCACCGGCTCGACGGCATTACTCGCCTCTTCGATACGCACATCAGGGTGTTGTATGGCGAACTCATTGACTGCCTGACGCAAATCCCTGGTCACGCCGACGTCGGAAAAACCCAGGGAGCGGATGACCTGAAAGCCAATCACCGGTTTGCCGTCGCGATACGCCAGGGTGTTGCGCTCGGCATGGGTGTCACGCACCGTTGCCAGTTGCTGCACTGCGAGCATTCGTCCATCGCTGACGGGAATGCGGATGGCGCCCAGCGCCGCCGGGTCGTCAATGCCGCCCAGGACACGCAACGCCTGTTGACCGCTGCCCAGATCGCCCTGGCCGCCAGAATTGTCTTTCTGCATAGCCCGCAAACGATCCGCGATGTCGGTCACACTCAGACCCAGGCCGGCCATTAACGCCGGATCAAGGTCAACCTGGACTTCGCGGTCCACACCGCCCACGCGGCTGATCTTTGCGACACCACGTACGGTCAGCAGCTGCTTGCTCAACTCATTGTCGACAAACCATGACAACGCTTCTTCGTCCATCCGTGGCGCATCGACCACATAGGTCAGCAACGCCGTGGTATTGGTGGTCAGGCGGGTTACCGATGGCGTGTCGAGGTTGGCGGGCAATTCAGCCGCAGCGCTGTCCACCGCATTGCGTACTTCGTTGAGGGCTTCGTTGCCATCCTTGTCGATGTCGAAGATGACATTGATGAGGACGCTACCTTCGGTAATTTGCGTGGTGACATGCTTGAGCAGGCGCAACGAGGTCAGCTGGTCTTCGAGCTTGCGCGCGACTTCGGTTTCCAGTTGTTCGGGGGCGGCCCCTTCCAGCGAGGCACTGATGACCACTGCAGGCAGATCGGTGTCGGGAAAGTCCTGAATACCGAGGCGCTCGAACCCGAGGAAACCAAACAGGGTCAGCAGTAAAAACAGCATGACCGCCGGGACCGGGTAACGAATCGACAGCGCGGAGATATTCATTGCGCACTGGCCTCGGCGTTGACCAGTGTCACGCTGGCCCCGTCATTGAGAAAGGCCCCACCGCTGCGGACGATCTGTGCCTGCTCTGCCAGGCCGCCGAGGATTTCCAGCGCCGATCCACGACGTCTTCCGACCTCGACCACCTGTTGGCTGACGCGCATGTCCTTGCCCAGCACAAACACATAAGAGCGCCCGTCGCGCAGGATCACGCTGGTGTCCGGAACCGTCAGCGCCGGGCTGGACGGCAGTTCGATGCGACCGCTGGCGTACATGCCGGCGCGCGCCACAGACCCCACCGGCAGGGAGACATAGACCAGCGCCCTGCTGGTCTTGCTGTCGAGCATTGGCGAGACCAGCCGCACGCGCCCCTGCACCTCAATACCACTGGGCAGCGCCACACGGGCGAGCTGACCGGCCTTAACGCCTGGCAGTTGCTGGGCATCCAGTTCCGCCTGCCACTCGATGCGGCCATCGCGGATCATCCTGAACATTTCACTGCCCGCCGATACCACATCGCCAAGCAAGGCCTTGCGCCCGGAGATAATCCCGTCATCCACCGCGACGATGCGCGTCTGCGCAAGCTTGATCCGGATGCTGCGCAGATCGGCATTCGCCGAGGCCAGGTCAGCTTCGGCGGTCTGCACCTTGACCCGGTACTCTTCCAGTTTCTGCTCGGACAGGGCGCCGCTCTGCCCTACCGAGGCCGCCCGCCTGGCATTGGAGCGGGCTTCCTGCAGTTGCGCAGTGGCCTGGGCGGCCGCCGACTTCTGCTTGTTTTCCTCGGCCAGCACGCTGTCATCGGCCAGGGTCGCCAAAACCTGGCCCTTCTTCACCTGATCGCCGATATCAGCCTTCAGGCTGGCGATACGCAAGCTTCCGGTCTCTGCACTGATCACGGCTTCCTGCCACGGCGCAAGCGCACCACTGGCCACCCGTTCCTGCGGCCAGTCTTCGCGGCGCGGTTGCACTGCCTCCACCGTCAGGCTGGTGGCCGGCGGCGCCGCAGCGGCCGGGGGCGGCTCTGCGCGGCCAGACAATAGCCAGCCCGAAACGCCCAACACCGCCAGCGTCAGCAGCCCATAAACGTGTATCTTCCTCATACGCCGCCCCGCTTCGGTGTTTCACCGGCCAAACCTTCGCGACTGTCCTGCCACCCACCGCCCAGGGCCTTGTACAGGGCAATCCAGTAGCGAACCTGATTTTGTTGCACGGTGATCAATTCGATTTCTGCCGACAGCGCCGAGCGTCGAGCCTCTTCGCGGTCCAGCAGGCTGGCATTGCCGGCCTGCCAGTTGCGGTCTGTGGCCTGGAACGACGCTTCATAACCCTCACTGGCCCGTTGCGTACTGGCTTGCGAACGCCGCGCCGCGTCCAGGCGCACCAGCGCCTGCTCGACCTCCATTACCGCTGTGCGCAGGGTTTGCCGGTAGGTCGCCAGCGCCGAGTCATAATCTGCCCGCGCCGAGTCCACTGCCGCCCGGCGCTTGCCTGCGTCGAACAGCGGAACAGTCAGTTGCGGGCCGAGGCTCCATTCGCGGCTGAATACTCCGGTGGTGGTCCCCACCTCGAACGAGCCAACCAGGCTCAGGCTGGGCAGACGATCAGCCTGGGCAGCGCCGATCTTCGCATTCGCGGCGGCCAGTTCGCGTTCGCTGGACGCCAGGTCCGGGCGCTGGCGCAACAGGTTGGCAGGTATTTCCCGAACATCCAGCAACGCAGGCTGCGGCAGTCTCGCCGGATTATGGCTGAGCACTTCTCGTACCTGTTCCTCGTCGCTGCCGGTCAGCTCCACCAGGCTCTTGAGCAGCACATCGCACTCGCCTTGCTGTTTGATGAGGGTCGCATTACTGGATGCCGCACTGGCGTCGCTCAACGATGAGTCGGCTGCTGCGGTAAACCCGGCCTGAAACGATACGCGAGTCAGGCGTGCGGTCTGCTCCTGGGATTGCGCCTGATCACGGTAAGCGTTCACCAGCATCTGGCAGCCGCGGTACTGCACAAAGTCATCACCGACCTCGGCGGCCAGCGATACACGAGCGTCATGCCAGTCATTGACACGTGCCTCGAGCAGATTGCGCGACGCCTCGTCGGTGCGTCGCAGTTTGCCGAACAGGTCCAGTTCCCAGGATGCATCGAGGGTTGCCCCGGAGGTCTTACCGCTCTGGCGCACCCCGCTCTGCCTGATGCCGGCGCGTGACTTGCTCACGCCGCCGCTTACTTGCGGCAGCCGGTCGGCAACGCTGCCGTCCAGCGTCGCGCGTGCCTGGGCAATGCGTGCCAGAGCCTTATCGAGAGACGGGCTGTCTGCCTGTGCCATACGCAGCAGGGTTGCCAGTGCCGGGTCATTGAACTGTTGCCACCAATCCTGCAGTCCGACCATCGACGCGCCATGGGGCAGCGGCGCATGCCACTGGCTGGCAACCTTCACCGCAGGCAATTGGTAGTCCGGGCCTAATGTACAGCCACTCAGCAATGAGACCAGAAGCGTCGACAACAGGAAGTGGCCAGCAGGTTTGCCAATAGACATAAAGCTCTCGAAGATTCCGGAACAGTGGCGTCTTGAGAAAGGAAGCAACGGGGCAAGAATCCGGACGATCAGGAGCGTTGTCGCAAGGTTTCTTACAGCGCCATAAATCCCTTTCGTAGCATGCATTTAACGCCTGAGACCGCAGGAAGTCTGTCGTGGAATACGGGGACAGTCCCACGGCGATAAGTTGGCGATCACCCTGAGGTTCTTACAGAATCGGGCTCTGCTCGAAGCGAGTATCAATGAATCCGTACCTGTGCCACCAAGGGATCGACTATGGAAGAGTTAAGCAATCTCAAGAAACTGGAGTCGAATGCGCGCACCTACGCAGCGACCTTCCAGCAGCTGTTTGTCAGCGGCAAAGGCATGCGAGTCAAGGACGCCAACGGCCAGGAATACCTTGACTGCCTGTCCAACGCTGGCACGCTTGCATTGGGTCATAACCCACCGGTGGTCCGTGAAGCGGTGATCGAATTTCTGAACAGTGATCATCTGCAGCAGGCCCTTGACCTGGCCACACCGGCCAAGCACGCCTTCGTCGAAGAACTGTTCGCAACGTTGCCTGCCAGCATGCGTGACAACAGCAAAATCCTGTTCTGCGGCCCCAGCGGCTCAGACGCGGTCGAAGCCGCAATCAAACTGGCCCGTCATTACACCCAGCGCTCGCCGCTGATGTCTTTCCACGGGGGTTATCACGGCATGACCGCTGGTGCGTTGTCGGCCATGGGCAACCTCAACCCCAAGGCAGGCCTGCTGGCCCAGGGCACCCACTTCCTGCCCTTCCCCTATCGCTTCCGCTGCCCGTTCGGCACCGATGGTGAACATACTGACCGCCTCTCCATCGAGTACATCCGCACTGTACTCAGTGACCCGGAGAGCGGCGTGCCCAAACCGGCGGCGGTGGTGGTCGAAGTGATCCAGGGCGAAGGCGGCTGCATCGCAGCATCGGCCGAGTGGCTGCGCGCCGTGCGGGAGATCACCCATGAGCTCGGGATCTTGCTGATTATCGATGAAGTGCAAACCGGCCTCGGACGTACCGGCAACCTGTTTGCCATCGAACACTCCGGGATAACGCCGGATATTCTGGTGCTGTCCAAGGCCATCGGTGGCGGTTACCCGATATCAGTGATCGTCTATGCCGAGCACCTGGATACATGGGGCCCTGGCATGCACGCAGGTACCTTCCGTGGCAACCAGGTGGCAATGGTGGCCGGGGCTGCGACCATGCGTCATATCAAGGAGCACGATCTGGTCGGCAATGCCACGCGCCGGGGTGAGCAATTGCACAGCGGGCTGGAGGACATCGCCCGGCAGTTTCCGTTTATAGGCGATGTTCGTGGTCGTGGCCTGATGCTCGGTGTGGAAATCGTCAAGCCGACCAACGGGTCACGTCCGGGGGCTGGCGATGGCGCGCGGGCGCGGGCGATCAAGCTGGAGTGCTTCAACAACGGCATGATCATCGAGACCGGTGGACGCAACAGTGCAGTCCTGCGCTTCCTGCCACCATTGAACATTACCGAGTCGGAAGTGGGCATGATCCTCGACCGCTTCGAACAGTCCCTCAAGAGCAGTAGCGCGGCTCGGGTTTCCAGTGTCAGCGCGGTAGGCTGAGTCCTCGCAACAGCTTGCCAGAGAGGCTGGCGCAGACGACAGCTACCCGTCGACTGCGCCAGTCTCGCGAGCAGCATTCCCCCCTTTGGCTTCCTGCCTGGATGTAATAAGCCGATCTTTGTGACTCCACCGGCAGCAAGCGCTTGTCAGTGCGCGGTCGCACGCACGCGCCCTTCTCCACTGGGCAGGACATCCCCCCTGTCAATCCCGTGCCAGTGCCTCGATCGGATCGAGCTGTGCCGCGTTACGTGCCGGTACGAAGCCGAACACGATGCCGATCAATGTCGAGCAGATGAACGCAGTGACAATCGAGCCCAGGGAGAACACCATCTGCCACTCCTTGACCAGCAGTGAAAACACATAGCCGATCACGAACGACAGGCTGATGCCGATGACCCCGCCAATCAGGCAGACCATCACCGCCTCCACCAGAAACTGCTGACGGATATCCGACTGGCGTGCCCCGACGGCCATGCGAATGCCGATCTCGCGCGTCCGTTCCGTGACCGACACCAGCATGATGTTCATCACCCCGATGCCGCCGACCGCCAGCGAGATCACCGCGATCAACGACAGCAACAGGGCCAGCGACTGACTGGTCTTCTGCACCGTTTGCATCACGCTGTCGAGGTTGTAGGTGAAGAAGTCTTTGGTCCCGTGCCGCTTTTGCAACAGCTTGTTGACGTTGTCCTCGACCACCTTGCTTGGCTGTCCGTCCTTGACCCGCACGGTGATGCCGTCCAGGTAGGTCTGACCCAGCAGGCGTCCGGAGGCGGTTTCGTAGGGCATCCAGATATTCAGGTTCTTGCTGGTGTCGAAGATGTTTTTCTTGTTCTCGGTCACGCCGATCACCGTACACGGCAGGTTACCCACCAGGATCACCTGGCCCAGCGGGTCGACCTTGGGACCGAACAGGCGAATCCGCGTGTTGTGATCGATCACCACCACCTGTGCCTGCCGCCGGGCGTCATCCTTGTTGAAGCCCACCCCCAGGCCCATCTTTGTGCCACGCACCTGGAAGTAGCTCGGGCTGACCCCGCTCACCGTCGCCGATACGTCGATATTGCGGTAGCGCACCAGCAGGTTGCGGCCGATATTCGGTGTGGCGCTGTCGATGTAGTACTCACTGCTCAATGCCGCCACATCGGACAGCGCCAGGGTCTGGATATCCATGGACTTGGTGTCGCCAAAGTCACTGCCTGGGAACACCTCGATGGTATTGCTGCCGATGGCCTGGATGTCCTTGAGCACATAGCGCTTGGCCCCTTCGCCGATCGCTACGATCGACACCACCGAGGTGATGCCGATGATGATCCCGAGCATGGTCAGCAGCGTGCGCATGCGATGCGAGATCAGCGCCACCCACGCCATGACGAAAGCTTCCTGGAACAGGCCGATGTTAGCCATCAGCCGGTTGCCCTGCCTGGGTTTGGTCGGCAGGCGCTCGGTGGTTTTTTCGTTGATTATCGGGCGATCGGTGTTGACCCGGTCGGCGATGATCTCGCCGTCACGCATCTCGATGATGCGCTCGGCGTGCGCTGCCACCTTCTCGTCGTGAGTCACCAAAATCACGGTGTGTCCGGCGCTGTTGAGCTCCAGGAGGATATTCATCACCTCCTTGCCGCTCACGCTGTCGAGGGCGCCAGTGGGTTCGTCGGCCAGAATGATCTCGCCGCCGTTCATCAAGGCCCGGGCGATACTCACCCGTTGCTGCTGGCCGCCTGACAACTGGCTTGGCCGATGCTCCAGATGCCCGGACAGGCCCAGACGCTCGAGCAGCTTCTGCGCGCGCTCCACGCGCATGCCCTTGCCGGTGCCTGCGTAGATGGCTGGCATTTCGACATTCTGGATCGCCGCCAGGTGCGGCAACAGGTGATAACGCTGGAAAATGAAACCGAAGTGATCGCGACGCAGCTCTGCCAGCTCATCATCGGTAAGCGTACCGGTTTCACGCCCGTCGACCTTGTAACTGCCGCTGTTGGGGTGGTCCAGACAGCCCAGCACGTTCATCAGCGTTGACTTGCCGGAACCCGAGGCCCCGGTAATGGCAACCAGTTCGCCGGCATTGATCATGAGGTTGATGTCATTAAGCGCGATGAAGTCCTTTTCGCCGGCGACGAAACGACGGGTGACACCGTTGAGTTCCAGAAGAGCTCGACTCATGGTCAGGCCCCCGCTGCTGCTGGTGTAGCCGACGGTTCACCGATCACCACCTGGTCACCCTCGGCAAGGCCACTCTTGATCTCGACCCGCACGTTGTTGTTGATGCCGGTCTGCACATTGCGGCTCTGGGCCTGGCCCTGCGCGTCCACCACACGCACCGGGAAGCTGCCGTCGCCATTCTTGTCGCCCAGGGCCGCAACAGGGACAGTCAACACGTCCTTGGCCTTTTCACGCACGATATGCACTTGGGCGGTCATCGAAATACGCAGGCGGTGATCAGGGTTGGGGACGTCGAACAATGCGTTGTAGAACACCGCACTGTTCGGTTTGCTGGCGGTGCTGGATTGCGCATCAAGGAAGTTTTGCGGCGCTGGCTCCGTGCCTTTCAGCTTGGCGTAATAGCGTTTTTCGGCATCGCCGAGGATGGTGAAATACACCTCTTGCCCGGGGGTGATATGAATCACGTCGGCCTCGGAGACCTGAGCCTTGACGGTCATGGTGTCCAGATCCGCCAATTTGAGAATCACCGGTGTCAGTTGGCTGGCGATCACAGTCTGACCTTCCTGCGTCACGATACCCACCACATCACCACTGATCGGCGCGACGATACGGGTGTAGCCCAGGTTGATCCTGGCGGTCTCGATCTGGATTCTTGCGTCGCGCACCTGGGCTTCCAGCGACCGCAGGTTGGCACTCCGGACCTCGAAGTCCGATTGCGCCGTATCGAAGTCCTTTTGCGAGATCGCATCATCCGCACGCAGTTGCTTGTAGCGCTGGTAAATGGCTTTGGCGTCCTTGAGCTGTGCGACAGCCGCATCCTTCTGGGCGATCAGGTTCTGTTCGTTGACCTGCGACTGGCGCAGAGTGTTCTGCAGCACCACGGGATCGATTTCCGCCAGCCACTGACCCTGTTTGACCTTGTCGCCCAGATTGACCTTCAAAGACTTGAGCTGGCCCGAGACCTGCGCGCCGACGTCAACCTGCTTGATGCCCTGCAGCACCCCGCTGGCCAGCACCGAGTTTTCGATATCGGTGCGTTCGACCTTGGCAGTCAGGTACTCCGGAGCTTTTTCCGGGGACTGGACGCTGTAGGCAATACCCGCTGCCAGAACCAACAGCACGACAACGATGAGCACTTTGCGAAACTTCAACTTTTTCATAGAAAGCCACGAATGTGTTGAGGATTGACCCGGCGATCAGCCGCCGGGCTTGAAGAAACGACGTTATTCATGGGGTAGCCACCAGTTCGCCAGATGCCGTACATGCTGCGCCTTGAGGATGGTGAAATGGTTGCCCGGTCCACGCCAGACAGTGAGATCCGGGGCACACTGGCGCCAGCCGCTGACCATCGCCTGTTGTTCGCGCTGATTGCCCGCCGCATCCAGCACCGGGTCATCGGCCAGCACCAGACGCACCGGCCCGGTGTAGATCTGCGACGGTTGATAACGTGTACGCAACGCCGTACCGAATGCCCGCGCAGGCCCGCGCATTGCGTCCGGCGACGAACGCTGCGGCAACATCCCTGCGCGCACCATCCCGGCATGCAACAAGCGCATCTGGCCGACATCGTCCTGGGCCCGGAAGGCCGCACGATCGATGCCCAGCGACTTGCCCGCAGCCAGTTCCATGGTCTCGATCAAACGCTCCAGTACGCCTATCGCGGTGTAAGGTTTGCCCACCACCCCGTTGCCGCCCGGCGACTCGCTGTCGATCAGTGTCAGCGAAGCCACTTCGCGGCCGCGTGCCGTCAGGCGCTGGGCCATTTCAAAGGCTACCCAGCCGCCGAACGAATGACCGAGCAGATGCACCGGCCCTTCGGGGTGAGTGCTGTCGAGTGCTTGCAGATACGCCTCGGCGGCGGTTTCCACCAGGCTGTAAGGCACCGTGCGGCCATCCAGCCCGCGCGGTTGCAGCCCGTGGATCGGCCAGTGCGGGCCTAATGCCTCGGCCAGACCGATGAAGCCGGTCACACTGTCTCCTGCCCCCGGTACGCAGAACACTGGCGCGTGGTCGCGACGTCCGCCCTGAATCGTCAGCAACGGCCGGTGGGCGCTGTCAGCCTCCCGTAGCCGATCGGGCAGATCAGCCAGCGCCTGGCTGATCGCCTGACCCAGGCCCTCGATATGCGGCGGCTTCATCATGCTCATGTGATCGCCCGCAACCTTGATACTGCGCAACTGACTGACGGGCAGGACGCTGTCCCAACCCAGGTAACCGCTGTGTTTCTGCGAGTTGGGTTGCCACTCGCTGGCAGTGAACAGGTGCAGCGGCACGCTGTTGGGGTAAACCGTGTAATTGGCCTGCGCATGACCGTGAGCCACCTCTCGGTCGAGGTACTGGCAAAGACCCTCGTTCGTGTAGATGTCCAGCTCCGGCGGCAGTGCACCCTGCTCACGGCAGTGCTGCAGGAGCCCGCCGAAATCAAAGTCCTGGCGGTTTGCACGCACTCGCTCCAGGGCCTCCAGAGCCTGCGCGCATTCGCCGCGGGCTTTCCAGAACTGCTCGCAGTGTTCCAGCAGGTGCTGACGGTGGGCGGTCTTCAGGTTCCAGCGCTCGCGACCCTGATCCACCAGGCGCGGCATGTAGGTGTCGAGCATGCCGATAAACTCTACCTGCTCGTCCATGCCCTCCAGCTGAATGGCGATTTCGTAGGCCAGAAGCCCACCGAACGACCAGCCCGCCAGGCGATAAGGTCCGTGCGGCTGAACACTGCGCATCGCCCCCAGCAAGCGCGTTGCCAGGCACTCCATGGTCAGCAACTGTTCCTGACCGAGCGGGATGCCGCTCAGCCCATAGACCGGAATATCGCTGTCGATGTGTACCGCCAGCGCCGCGAAGTGCACATCCTGACCGGTAAACTCGTGAACCAGGAACAATGGACGCTGGTTGCCGGTGGTGCGCACCGGCACCAGTTGCTCATGAAGCTGCGCTGCAACCTCTTCGCTGCGGCTGCCCAGCAGGCTGGCCAGGGCGGCCACGCTGGCGTGCTGGAAAACATCGGCCAGGGACACCGCCAAGCCACTCTGCACCAGTTGGTTGACCAGTCGCACGGCCATCAGCGAGTGACCGCCGAGATCGAAGAAGCTGTCATGACGTCCCACCTGCTGTAATTCGAGTACCTCCGCCCAGGCCTTAGCCAGACGAATCTCCAACTCCCCTGCCGGGGCTTCAAACGCATGGCTCGCGAACTGATCCGCTGTCGGCGCTGGCAATGCCTGGACGTCCACCTTGCCATTGAGCGTCAGCGGCAAGTCTGGCAGGCAGATGAAGACG
This sequence comes from Pseudomonas sp. MEJ108, assembly GCF_030208985.1. Classification (NCBI taxonomy): domain Bacteria; kingdom Pseudomonadati; phylum Pseudomonadota; class Gammaproteobacteria; order Pseudomonadales; family Pseudomonadaceae; genus Pseudomonas; species Pseudomonas sp. MEJ108. The sequence continues at coordinate 16,966 of NZ_JARVSW010000027.1, read as the reverse complement.
CTCGGGACCATGTATTCCGGCAATCCGGCGCTCAGTTGCGCACGCAGGGCCTCCGGCTCGGGTGCTTCAACGTCAGCGTGCACGGTGTAATACGCCACCAGACGCGTGTCGCCCGGGCTGTCTTCGCGCGCCACCACCACGGAGTTACGCACGCCATCGCACCCATGCAGGCTGCTTTCGACTTCCCCAAGCTCGACGCGGAAGCCACGGACCTTCACCTGGCCATCGTTACGCGCCAGGTATTCGAGGTTGCCGTCCGGCAACCAGCGCGCCAGATCGCCAGTGCGATAGAGCCGCGCGCCCGCCTGCTGACTGAACGGGTCGTCGCTGAAGCGTTCGGCGCTCAGTTCCGGGCGATTCAGGTAGCCAAGCGCGACCCCGACACCGCCGATGTAGATCTCGCCGACGCTGCCCATCGGCACCGGCTCGCCGCAAACGTCGAGCAGATAGATGCGCACGTTGGCGTTGGGTTTGCCGATCGGCAGGCTCAGGGTGCCTGGCTGCACATCAAACACTTCGTAACGAGTGGCGCACGTAGTGGCCTCGGTTGGGCCATAGCCGTTGAACAGGCGCACTTGGGACGAGTGCTCACGCACCCGGCGGAACGACGCCGGATCCGCCCGTTCGCCACCGCACTCCAGCATGCGCAAGCCGGCCAGGGCTTCGGGAATCAACCCGGCATACAGGTTGAACAAGGCGGTCGAGCTGAACATCACCGTGACTGCGTGGCGTTTGAGCAGGGCGGCAAAGGCAGCCGGCTCAAGCAACACGGAAGACTCGACGATTATCGACTGGCCGCCATTGAGCAACGCACCCCATATCTCCGGGCTGCTGGCGTCGAACGCCGGGTTGGAAGAAAACGCCACGCGGTCATCTGCACGGAAGTCGTAGTTATCCCGCACCAGCCGCACGATGCCGTTGTGGGTCACGATTACGCCCTTCGGTATGCCGGTGGAGCCGGAGGTGTAGATGATGCACGCCGGGGTCTCGCCTGCGACTTCAGCTGCAAGCGCGACTGGCCCTTGGCCGGCCACTGATAGATCCAGGGTGTCCAGATCGAGTCGCGGCGTCGTTTCAGGTGCTGTCAGTTCGCTGCGGGTCAGCAACATGAGTGCTTCGCTGTCCTCGAGCATGAAGCGCACACGTTCTTCGGGGGCCAGGCGATCCAGCGCCAGGTACGCCGCGCCGCACTTGAGCGTGGCCAGCATACTGGTCAGCAGCTCCACCGAACGATCCAGCAGGATCGCCACTCGGGCTCCCGCTTTCACACCGTGCTGGCGCAAGTGCTGAGCCAGGGCGTTGGCGCGGCTGTCGAGTTCGGCGTAGGTCAGCGTCTGCTCGCCCTGACGGGCCGCAATCGCTTGAGGTCGAGACGCTGCATGCGCCTCGAAAAGGCGATGCATCAACTGACCCTGAGGGTAAGCGCGGTCGGTTGCATTGAGACCGGTCAACAGGTGCTCGCGCTCGACCGCATCCACCAATGGCACGTGTTCCAGTATGCGGTGTTCATTGGCGACCATGGCTTCCAGCAGGCGCTGGAAATAGCCCAGGTAACGGTCCATGGTGCTTTCGTCGAACAGCGCCGTGGCGTATTCCAGCGTGCCGATCAATTGACCGCCAACCTCGGTCATGTCCAGCACCAGATCGAACTTGGCCGTGTGGTCGTTTACCGCCACGCCTTGCAGGTTCATGGCGCCGAGCGAGAGGTCGGACGTTTCGTTGTTCTGCCAGGACAACATCGCCTGGAAGATCGGGCTGTGGGACAGGCTGCGTTGCGGACGAACCACCTCGACCACTTGTTCGAACGGCAGGTCCTGATGGCTCTGCGCTGCCAGCGTCTGACGCTTGACCTGCTGCATCAACGCTTCGACGCTCGGTGCGCCGGAGAGATCGACGCGTATCGCCAGGGTGTTGACGAAGAACCCGATCAGGTCCTCCACTTCGGCACGCAGGCGGTTGGCCACCGGTGTACCGATCACCACATCATCCTGACCGGCCAGACGCCCCAGCAGCGAGGCCCATGCGACCATCACGGTCATGAACAGCGTGCTGCCATGCCGCTGGCTCAGGGCCTTGAGGCCGCTGGTCAGCTCGGCATCGAGCACCAGGCCGCGAATATTGCCGCTGTAGTCCTGTTGTGCCGGGCGCGGCCGGTCGGTCGGCAAGGTCAGCAAGGCTGGTGCACCGCCCAGGGTCTGCTGCCAGTATTGACGCTGTTGCTGCAGCACGTCGCCGCTCAGCCAGTTGCGCTGCCACACGGCATAGTCGGCGTATTGCACCGGCAAGGTGGGCAACGGATCCTCGGCACCGGCACTGAACGCGGCATAGAGCGCACTCAGCTCACGAGTCAATACATCCGCGGACCAGCCATCGGAGACGATATGGTGCATGGTCACCAGCAACACGTGATCGTCCTCGGCCATGCGCACCAGCCGTCCGCGTACCAGCGGACCGTTGAGCAGATCGAAGCCTTCGTTGGCTTCTTCAGCGGTGATGGCGAGCAGCTGCTCTTCAGCATCCGCCTGCCCGGTCAGCACCTGCAGTTGCAGGCTGAAACCGATATCGGCCGAGGCTATGTGTTGTGCAACGTCCTCGCCATGTACTTGCACGAAGGTCGTGCGCAGCACTTCGTGGCGGGCGACGATGCGGTCCAGCGCGCGTTTCAGCGCAGGGTTATCCAGAGTGCCACGTAGACGCAGCCCTGCCGGAATATGGTAAGCCGCGCTGCCGCCCTCCAGCTGTGCGAGGAACCACAGACGCTGCTGGGCAAACGACAGCGGCAAGGTCTGGTCGCGGGACACCGGCACGATAGGCGGCTGGCTGCTGCCTTTGGCGTCGGCGAGTATGCGTGCCATGGCGGCCAGTTCAGGCTGGGCGAAGATATCCGCCAGGCCCAGCTCGATACCCAAGTGCTGGCGCACCTGGGAAATCAGGCGCATCGCCAGCAGCGAGTGCCCGCCGAGCTCGAAGAACTGGTCATGACGGCCCACCTGTTCAAGGTTGAGCAGGTTCTGCCAGATCTGCGCCAGCGCCATCTCGGTGTCGCCTTGCGGTTCCACATGTTCACGGCTGGCAAAGGCCTCGGCTTGCGGAGCCGGCAGCGCCTTGCGATCGAGCTTGCGATTCGGCGTCAGCGGCAGTGCATCAAGCAGCACGAACGCACTTGGCAGCATGTATTCAGCCAGTTGCGGTGCCAGCTCAGCGCGCAGGCTGGCGGCATCCAGGCTCGCTTGTGGCTGACCGACCACATAAGCCACCAGGCGTTTGTCTCCCGGAGTGTCTTCCCGAGCGATCACCACCGCTTCCTTGACCCCGGCGCAATTACCGAGACGGGCTTCGATTTCACCCAGCTCGATACGGAAACCGCGCACCTTGACCTGGAAGTCGTTACGACCCAGGTACTCGATCCGGCCGTCGGCCATGTAGCGTGCCAAATCGCCGGTTTTGTACATCCTGGCCTCAGGGCTGTTGCTGAACGGGTCCGCGAGGAAGCGTTCGGCGTTGACCTCTTCAAGATTCAGGTAACCCCGTGCCACGCCGTCGCCACCGATGAAGATCTCACCGGCCACGCCATACGGCACCGGTTGTTGATGGGCATCAAGCAGGTAGATACGCGTGTTGGCCATCGGCTTGCCGATGGTCGCGTTACCGCTGCCTTCGCTGCCAGCTACAGCATCGTGGCTGACGTAGGCCGCGGTGCAGGACACCGTCGCCTCGGTCGGGCCATAGGTGTTGATCAGACGGGTATGCGCCGGGCGCACCTCGTCCCAGAGCTTGAGCTTCTGTGCCGACAATGCGTCGCCGGTGACGTTGATCAAACGGACCTCGGCCAGGCGTTGCGCTGCAGCCTGCGGCTGGTTGTGCCATTCGGCCACCAGCGTGTGCCAGTGCGCAGCAGTCAAGTGCAGAACGGTCGGGTAAATACCGTGATTTTCAGTCCCCTCACTGCCGAAGATCTCGCGACTTGGCGCCAGGGTGGCGCCGGCCAGCAGCGCCGGGAAGATTTCCTCCACCGACAGGTCGAAGTTCAGGGTGTTCTGTTGCAGCACGGTGTCTGTCGGGGCCAGGCCAAACAGGCGCGCCGCATCGGTGCTGTAGTTGACCAGACCGCGATGCTCGATCATCACCCCTTTCGGATTGCCAGTGGAGCCCGAGGTGTAGATCACATACGCCAGGTTGCGCACGCCGAGGGCTTCCACCACCGGGTTATCGTCACGCTCGGTAAAGGTGTTGCGCTGATCATCGTCGAGCAGCACCAGCGGCAAGGTCAGGGTTGGCAAGCGCTTCTGCAGATCACGCTGGGTCAGCAACGCCGCTGGCTGGCTGTCGGTGATCATGTATGCCAGACGCTCGGCCGGATAGGCGGGGTCAAGTGGTACATAAGCCGCCCCTGCCTTGAGCACACCGAGCAGGCCGATCATCATTTCCACGCCGCGCTCGACGCAGATCGCCACCCGATCATCCGGGCCAATGCCCAGGCCGATCAGGTGGTGAGCCAGACGGTTGGCCTGACGGTTCAGTTCGGCATAACTCAGTCGCTGCGCCTGGAAAGCCACGGCGATGGCGTCGGGCTGTGCCTGAACCTTTGCTTCGAACAGCTGATGAATCGTGCAGTCGTGCGGGTAAGGCACGTCGGTAGCATTGAGGTCGACCAGTAGATGCTGGCGTTCCACCGCATCGAGCAACGGCACCTGTTCCAGCAACTGGCGGTCGTCGGCGACCATGGCTTCCAGCAAGCGCTGGAAGTAGCCCATGTAGCGCTGCAGGGTGCTTTCGTCGAACAGTGCCGTGGCGTATTCCAGGGTGCCGATCAATTGATCGCCGACCTCGGTCATGTCCAGCGTCAGGTCGAACTTGGCGGTATGGCCAGCCACTGCGACGCCCTGCAGGCTCATGTCGCCAAGCGCCAGATCGGACGTTTCGTTGTTCTGCCACGACAACATGGCCTGGAAAATCGGGCTGTGGGACAGGCTGCGCTGCGGGCGCACCACCTCAACCACCTGTTCGAACGGCAGGTCCTGATTCGCCTGGGCGGCCAGGGTCTGCTGTTTGACCTGCTGCAACAGACTTTGCACGCTCGGTGTCCCCGAGAGGTCGACGCGCACGGCCAGGGTGTTGACGAAGAACCCGATCAGGTCCTCCACCTCGGCGCGCATGCGGTTGGCCACCGGCGTACCGATCACCACGTCGTCCTGACCCGCCAAGCGTCCGAGCAGCGCAGCCCATGCGGCCATGACCGTCATGAACAGGCTGCTGCCATGCCGCTGGCTCAGCGCCTTGAGGCCACGGGTCAGGTCGGCGTCGAGTACCAGCCCGAGCAACTGACCGCTGTAGTCCTGTTGTGCCGGGCGTGGCCGGTCGGTCGGCAAGGTCAGCAAGGCCGGCGCGCCGGCCAGAGTCTGCTGCCAGTACTGGCGCTGTTGCTGCAGCACGTCGCCGCTCAGCCAGTTGCGCTGCCACAGCGCGTAGTCGGCATACTGCACCGGCAACGCTGGCAACGGATCCTCGGCGCCTTCGCTGAACGCTGCATAGAGCAGGCCCAGTTCACGGGTCAACACGCCAGCGGACCAGCCGTCAGAGACGATGTGGTGCATGGTCACCAGCAACACATGGTCGTCATCGGCCATGCGCACCAGGCGTCCGCGCACCAGCGGCCCGTTCACCAGATCAAAGCCCTCTTCGGCCTCTTCTGCGGCGATGGCGAGCAGTTGTTGTTCCGCATCCGCCTGCCCGGTCAGCACCTGCAGTTGCAGGCTGAAGCCGATATCGGCCGGGGCGATGCACTGCAGCGGATCCTGGTCCTGCTCCTGGACAAAGGTCGTACGCAATGCCTCGTGGCGCGCAACGATACGGTCCAGCGCCCGCTTCAGGGCGACTTGATCGAGGCTGCCGCGCAGACGCAGACCGGCTGGAATGTGATAAGCCGCACTGCCGCCGTCCAGCTGCGCGAGGAACCACAGGCGTTGCTGGGCAAACGACAGCGGCAAGGACTGATCGCGGGACACCGGCACGATGGGCTGCTGGCTGCTGCCGGCAGCGTGCGCCACTACCTGAGCCAGCGCCGCCAGTTCCGGTTGGGCGAAGATGTCCGCCAGACTCAGCTCGACGCCCATGCGCTGACGCACCTGGGAAATCAGGCGCATTGCCAGCAGCGAGTGCCCGCCCAGTTCGAAGAAGTGGTCATGACGCCCTACTGCTTCCAGGTTGAGCAGGTTCTGCCAGATCTGCGCCAGGGCTTTTTCGCTGGTGCCTTGCGGGGCGACATGTTCACGACTGGCAAAGGCATCGTCCGCCGGGGCCGGCAGGGCCTTGCGATCGAGCTTGCGATTCGGCGTCAGCGGCAGTGCATCAAGCAGCACGAACGCACTTGGCAGCATGTACTCGGCCAGTTGCGGCGCCAGTTCGGCGCGCAGTCTGGCGGCGTCCAGGTTTGTTTGTGGCTGGGCGATCACGTAGGCCACGAGGCGTTTTTCGCCGGGATTGTCTTCCCGGGCGATCACCACCGCTTCCTTGACCCCGGTGCAATTGCCCAGACTCGCTTCGATTTCGCCCAGTTCGATACGGAAACCACGCACTTTGACCTGGAAGTCGTTACGCCCCAGGTACTCGATACGACCGTCGGCCATGTAGCGTGCCAGGTCACCGGTTTTGTACATTCTGGCATCAAGGCTTTCGCTGAACGGATCAGCGAGGAAGCGCTCGGCGTTGACTTTTTCAAGGTTCAGGTAACCTCGTGCCACGCCGTCGCCACCGATGAAAATCTCACCGGCCACGCCGTATGGCACTGGCTGCTGGTGTTCGTCGAGCAGGTAGATGCGGGTGTTGGCCATCGGCTTGCCGATGGTCGCGTTACCACTGCCTTCGCTGCCGGCCGCAGCGTCATGGCTGACGTAGGCCGCAGTGCAGGACACCGTCGCTTCGGTCGGCCCGTAAGTGTTGATCAGGCGCGTGTGTGCCGGGCGCACCTCATCCCAGAGCTTGAGTTTCTGTGCCGACAATGCGTCACCGGTGACGTTGATCAGGCGCACCTCGGCCAGGCGTTGTTCAGCAGCCTGCGGCTGGTTGTGCCATTCGGCCACCAGCGTGTGCCAGTGCGCAGCGGTCAAGTGCAGAACGGTCGGGTAAATGCCGTGATTTTCAGTGCCTTCACTGCCGAATATCTCGCGGCTTGGCGCCAGGGTGGCACCGGCCAGAAGTGCCGGGAAGATCTCCTCCACCGACAGGTCGAAGTTAAGGGTGTTTTGTTGCAGCACCGTGTCGCTCTGGGACAGGCCGAACAGGCGTGCAGCATCGACGCTGTAGTTGACCAGGCCGCGGTGTTCGATCATCACGCCCTTCGGGTTGCCGGTGGAACCGGAGGTGTAGATCACATACGCCAGGTTGCGCACGCCGAGGGTCGGTACGACCGGGTTGTCATCACACTCGGTGAAGCCCTGGCAATGCTCGTCGTCGAGCAATACCAGCGGCATGGACAGTGCGGGCAACCGCTCCTGCAAGCCGCGCTGGGTGAGCAACGCCGCTGGCTGACTGTCGTTGATCATGTAGGCCAGACGCTCGGCCGGGTAAGCCGGGTCAAGCGGCACATAGGCAGCACCGGCTTTGAGCACGCCGAGCAGGCCGACTATCATTTTCACCCCACGTTCGACGCAGATCGCCACCCGATCATCAGGGCCGATGCCGAGGCTGATCAGGTGATGAGCCAGACGGTTGGCCTGACGGTTCAAGTCGGCATAGCTCAAGCGCTGCGCCTGGAAAGCCACGGCGATGGCCTCGGGCTGTGCCCGGACCTTTTCTTCGAACAGCTGATGAATCGTGGCGTCTTGCGGGTAAGGCACGTTGGTAGCGTTAAGGTCGATCAGCAGATGCTTACGCTCCACCGCATCAAGCAGTGGCACATGTTCCAGCACCTGGCGGTCATCGGCGACCATGGCGTGCAGCAAGCGCTTCAGGTAGCCCAGATAACGGGCGATGGTGCTTTCATCGAACAACGCGGTGGCGTATTCCAGCGAACCAAGCAGCTGACCCTGCGCTTCGCCGATGTCCAGCGAGAGATCGAACTTGGACAGTGTATGGCCTGCGCTCAGGCTTTCCAGTTGCAGATCGCCGAGGACCAAATCCCCGCCGCTCATGTCCTGCCAGCTGAGCATGGCCTGGAACACCGGGCTGTGTGACAGGCTGCGCACCGGCTTGATCACTTCCACCACTTGTTCGAACGGCAGGTCCTGATGGTCCTGGGCGCCTAAGGTGTTGGTCTTGACCTGCGCCAGCAGAGTCTCTGCCGTGGGCTTGTCGCTGAGGTCGACGCGGATCGCCAGGGTATTGACGAACAGGCCCACCAGCCCTTCGGCTTCACTGCGTGTGCGGTTGGCCACTGGCGTGCCGATGACCACGTCGTCCTGACCGGACAGACGCCCCAGCAGCGCAGCCCAGGCGGCCATGATGGTCATGAACAGGGTGCTGCCGTGACGTTGGCTCAAGGCCTTGAGGCCGCGAGTCAGATCCTCGTCGAAAACGATGGGCAGCACCGCGCCGGCGTAGTCCTGCTGCGCCGGACGTACCCGGTCGGTGGGCAACATCAGCAGCGCCGGAGCGTCTGCCAGGGTTTGCTGCCAGTAGTCGCTTTGTTGCTGCAGCAGATCGCCGCTCAGCCAGCGACGCTGCCACACTGCGTAGTCCAGGTATTGCAGCGTCAGTGGCGCCAGCGGGTCGTCCTGGCCCTGGCTGAATGCCGCATAGAGCGCGGCCAGTTCACGGGTCAGCACGCCAATCGACCAGCCGTCGGAAACGATGTGGTGCATGGTCAGCAACAGGACGTGATGGTCCTCGGCCATACGGATCAGGCGGCCACGGATCAACGGGCCCTGTTCCAGATCGAAGCCTTGCAGCGACTCTTCGCTGGCCAGTGCCTGAAGCTTCTCCTTGGCATCCACCAGCCCTTGCAGATCATGCAGTTGCAGGTTGAAGCCGGCATCCGCCGGGCTGATCCGTTGCAATGGCTGTTCGTCATCGCCCTGAATGAAGGTGGTGCGCAAGCCCTCATGGCGCGCCACGATGCGCTCCAGCGCCCGTTGCATCGCCGCGCGATCCAGCTCGCCACGCAGGCCCAGACCGACAGGCATGTGGTAGGCCGCGCTGGCGCCTTCCATCTTGGCGAGGAACCACAGACGTTGCTGGCCGAACGACAATGGCCAGGCCTGATCGCGTGCCACCGGCACGATATCCGGCAGGATGCTGCGTCCTGCCTGGGCGATGGCCAGCGCCAGTGCACTCAGTTCGGGGTGGGCAAACAACGCGGCCAGGCTCAGTTCGACGCCCAACTGCTGGCGAATCTGCGAAATCAGGCGCATCGCCAGCAATGAATGGCCGCCCAGCTCGAAGAACTGGTCGTGACGGCTGACGCGTTCAAGCTGGAGCAAGTCGCTCCAGATTTGCGCCAGCAGGGTTTCGGTTTCGCCCTGTGGGGCTTCGTAACCACGACGGATCAGTGCATCGGCGTCCGGTGCCGGCAAGGCTTTGCGGTCCAGCTTGCCATTCGGGGTCAGTGGCAGTGCATCGAGCAGTACATAGGCCACCGGGATCATGTAGGCCGGCAATTGCTCCTGCAGCCAGCCGCGCAGGCTGTCGATGTCTACCGAAGCATGGCCTGCGCTCAGGGTGTAATAGGCCACCAGACGCTTGTCGCCCGGTACATCTTCGCGTGCAGCCACCACGGCTTCATGAATGGCTGGGTGTTTGGCCAGGCGTGCATCGATCTCGCCCAGTTCGATGCGGAAGCCGCGGATTTTCACCTGATCGTCGTTACGACCGAGGTATTCGATATTGCCGTCTGGCAGGTAGCGCCCCAGGTCGCCGGTGCGGTACATGCGTGCCGCTGGCTGCGGGCTGAACGGATCTTTGACAAAGCGCTCGGCAGTGAGGTCGTCGCGGTTCAGATAACCCCGCGCCACACCGGCGCCGCCGATGTAGATCTCGCCCGCGACGCCCAGCGGAACAGGCTGTTGCTGTTCATCCAGCAGGTAGAACTGTGTATTGCCGACGGGCTTGCCGATATGAGGAGCGAAGCCGACTTCGCGATCCATCGCCACCCAGCTTGAGTAGGTGGTGGTTTCCGAAGGACCATAGAGGTTGCACAGGCGCTGCACGCCGGTGTTCTCGAACAGCGATTCAACCAGGCTTCGTTTCAGCGCTTCACCGGCCACGTTCACGGTGTGCACCGACCTCGGCAAGCCATCAACGTCCAGCAAGGCCTTGAGCGCTGACGGTACAGTGTTGATCAGGCCGATATCGTGCTCGCCGTGCTGCAGTTCCAGCACGTTCTTGACGACTTCGATGCTGCCGCCCGAGGTCAGCGGCGCGAAGCACTCGTAGACCGCAAGGTCAAAGTTCAGCGAGGTGGAGAACAGCGTTTTTTCCAGTGCAGAGCCGTCGAAAGCGGTGTGCGCCCAGGTCAGGAAGTTAACGGTGTTGCGGTGTTCGATCATCACGCCTTTTGGCAGACCGGTCGAACCGGAGGTGTAGATCAGGTACGCCAGATGCGCTGAAGTCAGCCCTGGCACCTGCGGATTCTGGACGGATTGGTCCTGCCAATCGCTAAGATCAAGATTGATGACAGGTGCCGAAACGTCGGCCAGCAGGCCTTGAGTAGCGGTTTGAGCCAGTACTGCGGCCGGAGCGCTATCCTGCAACATGTAGGCAATACGTTCCGCCGGATAAGCCGGATCCAGCGGCACATACCCGCCGCCCGCCTTGAGAATCGCCAGCAAACCGACGACCATTTCCACGCCGCGTTCAACGCAGATGCCGACGCGGGAATCCGGTTGTACGCCCTGCTTAATCAAAGCATGGGCCAGGCGGTTGGCCTGCTCGTTGAGCTCGCGATACCTCAGACGCTGCTCGCCGTGGACCACTGCCACCCCTTCCGGCGTGCGCTCGACCTGGGCTTCGAACATCCCGTGAATGGTCTGCTGCTGCGGGTAATCCAGCGCGGTAGCGTTCAGGCCATACACCAGATGCTCACGCTCCGCCGCCGACAGAACCGACAAGCCTGCCATCGGCACCTCGCCGGACTGTTCCAGTGCGCTGACCACATTCTCCAGAGTGGTCTGCACATACGCGCAGATGCGTTGCGCATCGATGCAGGCACTGGCTTGAATCGTCAAACTGAAGCCCGTTCCCTCATCGTTTACTGAAAGGGTCAGCGGATAGTTGGTGCGTTCTTCGCCACGCAGGCTTTCAATGCCTTGCCAGGCGTCCAGTGTCTGCTGGTTGGCCTGACCGGCGACATGCCGGTAGTTGAGCAAGGCGCTGAACAGCGGCGTTGAAGCGGCCACGCCACTGCAACGCTGTGCCAGTACCAGCGAGGCGTGTTCATGGGCAAGCAGCCCGCTGAGCCTGGCGTGGGTAGCCTTCAGACCGCTGCGCACGCCCTGCTCGCCCAGCGTGACACGCAACGGCAAGGTGTTGATGAACATCCCCAGCGCCCGGTCAGACCCGGCACCACCCTGCAGGCGGCCGAGCAATACGGTGCCGAACACCACCTCCTCTTTGCCTGACACAGCGCCCAGAACACGTGCCCATGCCAGGTGATACAGACTGGCGGAGCTGACCCCGAACTGCCGGGCCTGCAAGCGCAGGCGGCGGCTCAGGTCCATATCGACCGGCTGGTGCACCTCCTCGATACCGCGACCGTCGCCCTGCACGTCCAGCAGGCCGAACGGCAGCGTCGGCTCATCGATGTCACCGAGCATGTCGCGGAAAAACGCTTCGTGCTCCTCGCGGCTCACGCCGAGCATGGCTTGCGCCACGTAATTGCGGTAAGGCACGGACGGTGGCAGAGAGGCCTGCTGCCCGAGCATGTACGACTCGATTTCGCTGCTGAGAGTGCGCAGCGATGTGGCGTCGTCCACCAGGTGATGGAACAGCAGCATGCCCAGCCAGCGGTCGTTTTCCGTGTCATGTGCATAGCCGATGCGTAACATCGGCGCCTGACGAATGTCCAGACGCGTGTGACGAGGGTCCAGACGCTTGAGCAGTTGTTCGGCGATGTCGCCATCGGCCGGGTTCAGTACCCACTCATCCATACCCAGAGGCGCTTCACGCCAGATCACTTGCACCGCTGCATCGAGACGCTCCCAAAGCACAGCGGTGCGCAGGATATCGTGCCGGTCGATCACGCCTTGCAGTGCCTGGGCGAAACTGTGCAGACGTTCGAGGCTGTCAAAGGCAAACAGTGCGTATTGCAGATACGGGTCACCCTCGGTCGCGGCAAGGTGGTGATACAAAATCCCTTCCTGCAGCGGCGCCAGAGCGTAAATATCCTGCACGTTGGCCAGACCGCCGGGCACACTTGCCACCACGCGGTCGATATCATCCTGGCTCAACGCTGCCAGAGGCAGCATGTCCGGGGTGATGCGCTCGCAGCCGGCGGGAATAAGGTTGGCGGGTACTTCCACTGCACCCTTGCCGCCCACCGCCGCCGCCAGGGCGGACAGGGTCGGCTGACTGAACAGCACGCGCACATCGGCAACCAGATCAATCTGGCGCATGCGCTCGATCAGTTTCACGGCCAGCAGTGAGTGACCGCCCAGTTCGAAGAAGTTGTCATGCCGACCGACCTGCTCCAGTTGCAGCAGGTCTTGCCAGATCCGCGCAATGGCCATCTCGGTGTCGTTTTCAGGTGCTGCGTAGCCACGACTGGCCAGCGCCGAGCGGTCGGGCACCGGCAACGCCCGGCGATCGAGCTTGCCGTTGGCCGTCAGTGGCAACTCATCGAGTTGCACGTAGGCTGCGGGCACCATGTGCTCCGGCAATGCACTCTGCAGATGCTCGCGCAGGCTTTCGATGTCCAGCAGGCTCTCCGGCTGCTGCGCCGTGACATAGGCCACCAGACGCTTGTCGCCGGGCACATCCTCACGACACAACACAACGGCATCGCGGACGTCAGGACATTCAGCCAGACGCGCTTCGATCTCGCCCAGTTCGATACGGAAACCACGAATCTTCACCTGCTCATCGTTGCGCCCCAGGTATTCAAGGCTACCGTCGGCCAGCCAGCGTCCCAGGTCGCCGGTACGGTACATCCGCGCATCCGCTGCGTGGCTGAACGGGTTGTCGAGGAAACGTTCGGCCGTCAGTGCTTCTCGGTTCAGGTAGCCCCGTGCGACACCTGCACCGCCCACGTACAGCTCGCCGATCACGCCTGCCGGCACCGGTTCGCCATGGGCGTCGAGCAGATAAAGCTGCAGGTCAGGGATGCGTTTGCCGATCGGGCTGGCACCGACGCGCCGGGCGTCTTCAGGCTGCAACGGGTAATAGGTCACATGCACCGTGGTTTCGGTGATGCCGTACATGTTCACCAGTTGTGTACCGGCGTTCGCTTGCCGGGCGTACCACGGCTTGAGCATCGCCGTTTCCAGCGCTTCACCACCGAAAATCACCTGACGCAGCGAATGTGCCTGAGTGTTCTCAGCCTGGGCAGCAATCAGCTGACGGAACGCACTTGGCGTCTGGTTGAGCACCGTCACCCCGGCACTGCACAAAAGGTTATAGAAGTCTTCGGGCGAACGGCTGACCAGTTGCGGGACGATCAACAGACGGCCGCCGTGCAGCAATGCGCCCCAGATTTCCCAGACCGAGAAGTCGAAGGCGAACGAATGGAACAGCGCCCAGACATCCTGCTGGTTGAAACCGAACCACTCTTCGGTGGCCGAGAACAGCCGCGCAACGTTGCGATGCTCGACCATCACACCTTTGGGCAGACCGGTGGAGCCGGAGGTGTAGATCACATAGGCCAGGTTGGTGGGCTTTACCGGCACCTGCGGATTGCAGACGGATTCGCCCTGCAAGTCATCGTCGAGACGGATCACCGGCACTTCCGAGGCTGGCAAGGTGCTCTGCACTGACCGCTGACTCAACAACGCTACTGGCGCGCTGTCACCAAGGGTGTAGGCCAGCCGTTCAAGGGGGTATGCCGGGTCCAGTGGCACGTATCCAGCGCCGGATTTGAGAATGCCCAGCAAGCCGATGATCATCGCCGGGCCGCGTTCGACGCAGATCGCCACCCGATCATCCGGACGAACGCCGTGAGCCAGCAGGCGATGGGCAACCTGGTTGGCGCGGGCGTTGAGTTCGCCGTAGCTCAGGGTCTGCGCTTCGAACACCAGCGCCACGGCGTCTGGCTGTTGTGCGGCGCGGGCTTCGAATTGCAGGTGAATCGGTGTCTCGCTCGTATAGGCAGTGCCGGGCTGCTTGCACTGTTCAAGCAGCTGCTCGCGCTCGCTGTCCGGCAGTATGGAAATAGCGTGCAACGGGGTCTGCGGCGCCTGCTCCAGCGCGTTGACCAGATTGCTCAAGGTTTGCTGCATGTAGGCGCAGATACGTGCGCCGTCGATCAGCGGTACAGTCTGTACGGTCAACAGGAAGTCTTCGCCCCGGTCATCGACGTTGAGGGTCAATGGATAGTTGGTGCGTTCTTCATCGCCCAGCGCCAGGGCGTGCATGCCATTCCAGGCCGTCAGCGTCTCATCGGTCACGGCAACGCTGGTGTGGCGATAGTTGAGCAGCGCGCTGAACAACGGCGCCGGTGCGACCACGCCACTGCAACGCTGGGCCAGCGCCAGAGACGCGTGTTCATGCCCGAGCAATGCGGTCAGCCGTCGGTGCGTGGCCTTGACCCCGTCACGCACGCCTTGGTCGCCCAGACTCACACGCAGCGGCAAGGTGTTGATAAACACGCCCAGCGCCCGTTCTGAGCCTTCACCACCTTGCATCCGGCCCAGCAGCACGGTGCCGAACACCACGTCGTCACGCCCCGAGGCCTTGCTCAATAGCTGCGCCCAGGCCAGGTGGACCAAGCTCGCGGCACTTACGCCCAGTTGACGGGCCTGAGCGCGCAAACGACGGCTGAGCTCCAGATCCACCGCCAGACAGCCTTCTTCGATGTCATGACCGTCACCTTGCACCTCTTGCAAACCAAACGGCAGCGTCGCCTCGTCAACGTCACTCAACATGTCGCGGAAGAACGCCTCATGTTCCTCCTGACTCAGGCCCAGGCGGACCTGAGCGATGTAATTGCGATATGGCACCGTCAAGCCCAGTTGAGCACCCTGCCCCAGCAGGCAGGCCTGCATCTCATGGCGCACTACTTCCAGCGTGGTATGGTCCATGACCAGATGATGGAACTGCAGCCAGCCCAGCCAGCGCTGGTTTGGCTCATCCCAGGCATGTACAAGACGCATCATCGGCGCCCGACGAATGTCCAGACGCTGGTGGCGGGAGTCGAAACGCTGGTGCAACTGTGTCGCGACGTCACCGCCTTGCGGGTCCGGCTCAAAGCTTTCACGCATCAGCAACGCCTGACGCCAGACCACTTGCATCGGTTCGTCCAGCCCCTCCCAGACCAGTGCGGTGCGCAAAATGTCATGGCGCTGGATAACGAACTGCAAGGCGCGGGCAAAGTCGTCGACATGTTCCTGGCTGTCGAAGGCGAACAGCGATTGCAGCAAATACGGATCTCCACGCTCAGCGCTGAGGTGGTGATAGAGGATGCCTTCCTGCAACGGCGACAGCGGGTAGATGTCCTGCACATTCGCCACGCCGCCCGGCACTGTGGCGACCACCTGATCGATCTGCGCCTGGGTCAGGTCGGCCAGCGGCAGCAGGTCCGGGGTGATGTGTTCGCAGTGCTCGGTAATCAGATTGGCGGGCACCACGATTTCCGTGCCGCCGCCAACTGCTGCTGCCAGCGCCGCCAGCGTCGGCTGACCGAACAGCACGCGTACGTCCGAGCTCAAGCCCGACTGACGCATACGCCCGATCAGGCTGACGGCCAGCAGCGAATGACCGCCCAGCTCGAAGAAGTTGTCGTGACGACCGACCTGAGCAACGCCCAGCAGGTCTTGCCAGATAGCCGCGATCTGCGTTTCGGTTTCGCCTTGTGGGGCTTCATAACTACGGCTGATCAGTGCATCGGCTTCCGGTGCCGGCAAGGCCTTGCGGTCCAGCTTGCCGTTTGGCGTCAGTGGCAGTGCATCGAGCAGCACATAGGCCACCGGGATCATGTAGGCCGGCAATTGCTCCTGCAGCCAGCCGCGCAGGCTGTCGATGTCCGCCGAGGTGTGCCCGGACGCCAAGGTGTAATAAGCCACCAGACGCTTGTCGCCGGGAATGTCTTCGCGGGCAGTGACCACCGCTTCGTGGACCGCCGGGTGTTTGGCCAGGCGTGCATCGATCTCGCCGAGCTCGATGCGGAAGCCGCGGATTTTCACTTGATCGTCGTTACGGCCCAGATATTCGATATTGCCGTCTGGCAGGTTGCGGCCCAGATCGCCGGTGCGGTACATGCGTGCCGCTGGCTGCGAGCTGAACGGATCTTTGACAAAGCGCTCGGCAGTGAGGTCGTCGCGGTTCAGATAGCCCCGTGCCACACCGGCACCACCGATGTAGATTTCACCGGCAACACCCAGTGGCACGGGCTGCTGTTGCTCGTCCAGCAGGTAAAACTGCGTATTACCAACCGGCTTGCCGATGTGCGCAGCGAAGCCATCTTCGCGGTCCATCGCCACCCAGCTTGAGTAGGTAGTGGTTTCAGACGGGCCATAGAGGTTGCACAGGCGCTGCACGCCGGTGTTCTCGAACAGCGACTCAACCAGACTGCGCTTCAGCGCTTCACCGGCCACGTTCACGGTGTGTACCGATTCTGGCAGGCCATCAACGTCCAGCAGTGCTTTAAGCGCTGACGGCACGGTGTTGATCAGGCCGATATCGTGTTCGCCGTATTGCAGTTCAAGGACGTTTTTCACCACGTTGATGCTGCCGCCCGACGTCAGCGGCGCAAAGCACTCGTAGACCGCGAGGTCGAAGTTCAGCGAAGTGGAGAACAGGGTTTTTCCCAGTGCGGGGCCGTCGAAAGCCGTGTGCGCCCAGGTCAGGAAGTTAACGGTGTTGCGGTGTTCGATCATCACGCCTT